>ASZJ01000181.1 GCA_000416275.1 Osedax symbiont Rs1 | reverse complement strand
ACGTCCTCAGGACGTGGTTTTATAACTTGAATAAAGATAAATGCTAGTATTGGCGCTGCACAAAGAGAACAACGCCGCTTAATTCATTGACTAAAAGCTGCTGTTTAGTGAAAACCAGAGCAGACCTTTTTTGCTGTCGCTCAACAGCTCTGGCGTATTGCCGATGGGCATCGCTATAAAGGTATTGAGCTGCATTTTTTCAGACTGCCAGCGTACACCTAGTCCCGCGCCGGCCAGGCTTATACGGTTCTGATCACCGGCACTAGACCAGGCGGCTTGGTTTATTTTAACCTTGGCGCCATCCACAAATCCGTACAGTGCAAAACCACCCTGCTCAGTTTTAGCAAAGCGATGCTGCAACTCAATATTGGCCAACCAACCACTGTCTGCCGACACACCCCCGCCATCATGAGCACGCACACCGTAGGGACCGGTAATGTTAAATTTTTCAGAAGAATCTAAATTAGACTGGGCTTGCTGGATGCTTAAACGCACCGATAACTCAAGTGCCGGGTGCAGCGCTTGGCGGTGTTGTAGATTAAGGTTAATTTTGCTGAACGAGCCCTCGCTGTTGGCACTGAGTAAATCGCGCGCTTGCGCTGCGCTATTTTCAAAACTGAGATCACCGACCGTCAACCTTAAATTGGCGCTGCTAATGCTTTGCTCGACTAGGCCGTCACGCAAATCACCTGATAGCGAAAAGGACAGCGTATCAGTATGGCGCTTGGTTCTAAAAAATCCGTCACTGAGCGAGTCATTAAGTGTTTGACGCTGTACCTGCCACTGACTATAGAGATTGGCGTCCAAAGCACGTAGCCAGTTATGTTGCCAGTAGGCGTTGAGAGTACTAGCCTGCCCCCGCGCATCTAAGTCCTTTAAATCACCCCCTAAGGCATAATCCAAATGATTGACATTGACCCCTAATTTATCGCTGTTAGCATTCAAACTTAGGGAGTAATGAAGACCGCCTTGTAGCAACCTTTGACCATTAGTGTTCAATGACAAGTTGAGTGCGTCGCCTTGACCTAACAAATTGGCATAATTTAGCCGAGCACTGACCTGTAAGCGATCCACATAGCGACTGGCATAGTTATTCAGACTTAATTGATGTTTTGGCGCGCTCTCTTTAACCACAATCCGCAGATCGGATAGTCCGAGCGAAGCACCGGCACGAATCGCGGTGTTGACGGTGATCCCCGGCACATCTTGCAGTAACAGCAGCGCCCGATTAATTTGCTCCTTTTTGATCACTTCACCAGTGGGTAAGCTCGCTAAGATACTATTTAGAAACTCGCTGTTAGCGCTACTTTGATTATTAAGACTGATATCACCCAAGCGCGCTTCGATCACTTGTAAGATTAACTTGCCATCCTTTAACCTTTGCTGGGGCACAACAGCACGTGAAAACAAATACCCCTGCTGACGATAATGCTGGGTGATAGCCTGACAGAGTGCCTGTAAATCATTGAGCGTCACTTTTCGATGCTGAAAAGGGCCGATAATATCAGCGAGTGCGGCGTCACTCACGCTCACATTCCCCTTTATCTCAATCTTAGCGACATAAAAAGGCCAGCTGTCTGGCCCTTTTTTTAAAGGTTGTAGGTCAAATAATCTATTTTTGCTGCGATCCAAAGGTGTAGTAGGCACCTGTTGTTGCAACAGACTTCCAGAGTCAGGCGCAGTTTCTGCAGCAGCCCAAGGGCTTAGCAGCAGTGAAGACACAAAGAATAAAGGACACAAAAAACAGGCAGTAATGGCAGTGTGTTTCGCGTTCACAGAGGGAAGCACGACAGATGTTAAAGTGCGCATTATCAGGTTATTTTTATCTAATACAACTAGAGACATATCATTCTCAATTAGAGCTTTGATGAAAAAGTAGGCTATTCTAAATCAACTGAATCCAGCGCTGTTGATATTTAGCTAACATGATGAAACTAAAGGTATAATAAACAACCGAGTAGATAAATTATACTAACTTTAGTTAGTTTTTTAGCCAAATACCTGAACCCGTGACTTCAAAGCGAATACAGAGTGTAAGATATTGGTTTTACAGTGAAATTGAAAATTCTTAGCGGCACCCATAGGTTCAGCGGCTAATTTTCTAACCGCTGTTGAATCAAGAGCTTGCGCTATGTGGTGCAGTGAAGTCTGATTTAGGAAATATATAATCTTTATTTAATTTTTAACCACTCAGCGTAAAAAATTACCACAGCAAGCTGCTGATATTAATTTGAATAAAAACTTGGCGAAGGCCATTAGGGCACGGCGTAAAGTAGCTACTTAGTACGGCGCTAGAAAGCAACTGGGAGCTCAGAGTAGCTAGTTTTTATCCAGAAACTGGGTGCAGTGAGGGAGTACCCGCTATAGTAGACAGCTGTTTCTGAATGGGAACTAGCGAGTTCCCATTCCCTGCTAAATAAAACTCACTACTAAATAACTCGCTAATACTATAGCGACCCACAGCACCATACTACCTGTCGGATAATTTCGGGAGAGTGATCCACGCAAGTAGTGACTTTTGGTGGCTAAGTAAGCGAGGGATTTACCGAGTCTCAACTGCATTTCTTGAGTTTTTTCTTGCCCAATTACCCCAATAACATTAGAGATTTTATGCAGCGCTCTCGGTAGTAGACGACGATAAATCCAATCGGCATCTAGATTGGTTGAACGCAACTCTGGGGGGTAAAGACCTTGTTTGTTGAGCCACACAAAAGCCAGTGCTGAAAAAAACAATAGCTGAGTTTGGGTCAAAACATGGCTGGCATCGTAAGGATTGTAATGGCTGCTAAAGGGCAACAGTGCGTAGAGAGCCTGCGGATAAACACCTATACCGATACACAGAGCCGCCGATATCGCCATCGCCGCTAACATATTAGCCGGCGGATCTTTAGCGCTAATCCCTGCGTCGCGGGCAAAAAAGGCAAAGTAGGGAATTTTTATCCCCGCGTGATGGAACACACCGGCAGAGGCAAACAGTAACATTAACCAAATCCAATCATAGCCCTCCTCAAGTGCGGCGCTCATCACCATAGATTTACTGACAAAACCACTAAACAACGGGAAAGCTGAAATCGAGGCGGCGCCTATAATACAGAGCACTGTCGTTTTCGGCATTGTCTTGTACAACCCACCCAAATCCGAGCCTTTGATCCGCCCGGTCATATGCAGCACAGCGCCCATCGACATAAATAACAAACCTTTAAATATCACATCATTAAAGGCGTGGGATACCGCTCCATTAATGGCCAGCGCAGTGCCGATGCCGATGCCCACCACCATAAACCCCACTTGGTTAATCAAGCTGTAGGCCAACACTCGGCGCAAGTCATTTTCGATCACCGCAAAAAAAATAGGGAAGCAGGTCATGGCGGCGCCAATGTAGATCAGTAACTCAATGCCTGGATAACCTCGTGCCAGCGCGTAGACAGCAACTTTGGTGGTGAACGCACTGAGAAAGACAGTGCCGGTGACACTCGCCTCAGGGTAGGCATCAGTTAACCAATTATGGGCAAAAGGAAAGGCGCACTTAATGCCAAAAGCGAGCAAAATAAGCCAGCCAGAAATGCTATCTAAACCAATATAACCGAAGGCCAATGTCTGGTTTTCTGCCGCATAAAATAGCGCACCTACCAATAATATCACCCCGGATAACACTTGGATGATGAGGTAGCGCATCCCCGCTGCATAGGAACGCTGCGTTCTTCGCCCCCAAATCAGAAAAACTGAAGTAAAAGCTAACAGCTCCCAAAAGATAAATAAAGTAAGCAGATCCCCTGCGAACACCGCCCCTAAACCACTACCTGCATACAGCATTGCCGATACTTGTTGCACAGTATCGCGAAGATGTAGCGAGTAAATGATCCCCAGGAGTGCTGCTAGATGAAAAATATAACCAAATATTAGACTTAACTTATCTAAACGATAGGGTAGCAACTGGTAATCAAAAAATTGAAATTGTAGATACATCCCCTCCGGGGTCATGCCTAGATTGAGCGCGCCGGCGATGGGGATGGCTAGCATTATAGCGCCGCGTAATACGCCCCGCGTCACCGTCAGCATTAAAGCACCGACGAAAAAGGGGAGGAACGGTGGAATTTCACTCATCCACATCCTGTCCTCCTCCGCCATCCGACTGCGATTTTTGCTGTGTTTCTCTAGTATTACCCCTATTATTTTCTAGTGGCTCAGCACTGTTTTCGTCGCTGTAATAATCCTCATCTCGCATCACCAGAGAGCGCATCCAAGTGGCCACTATCACCAGCACCACGCAGCCGACAAAACCGTACAGTGGATAAAAACCCCATAGTTTTTCCCAGCTGTGAGTAATATGGCGATCAATATAAAATTCTAAAATCAACAAAAAAATGCAGCAAATATATAATATTCGCAACAAACTTTTTACATTTTTCGGTGAGTCAAATAGACCTTTTTTTTCAGGTTTCATCACTGAACTCCCACTGTTAACACAGCCTTTGCCAGCGCGTAGAGAGGTTGGGGATAAACAAACAGCGTTAAGCAACCTGATGCCGTAATCACGATGGCGATTAATGAGGGCAGTGGTGCTTCTTTTATCACCCTCTCCGTCCAGCTCTTGTTCGGGCCTACTGGTGAACTCGACACTTTGTTGGAGGGACAGCCGGGAAAGAACGCATACAGTGAAATAGGGATTAAATACGCAATATTCAGCAGTGAACTGAGCATTAGTATCACCATTAACAGGTACTGTTCGGTGTCTATGGTGCCCATTAGTAAAAACCATTTACTCCAAGTACCCGCAGCTGGAGGCACCCCAATAATGCTGAGGCTGGCGATAAAAAACGCCAGCATGGTCAGCGGCATCTGTCGGCCAATGCCGCGCATTTCACTGACTTTCGACTTGTTCAAGCTCACTAAAATGGCCCCCGCACAGAAAAACAAAGTGATTTTTCCAAAGGCATGAGTCGCTATATGCATAGTGCTGCCGATTACCCCCGAGGGTGTAGCCAGCAGCGCCCCGATAGTGATGTAGCCCAATTGGCTAATGGTTGAGTAGGCGAGCCTGAGTTTTAGATTGTCTTGGCGCATCGCCACCAGTGAGGCAATCAGCACCGAAGCTCCCGCCAAGTAGAGTAAAAACTGGCTGCTGGGCAATACTGACAGTAAATCTAGGCCAAAGATAAATACACAGATTTTAAGAATGGTGAAGACACCTGCTTTTACCACTGCAACTGCATGTAACAACGCGCTGACGGGGGTCGGAGCGACCATCGCAGCGGGTAGCCAGCGATGAAATGGCATAATAGCGGCTTTGCCTATACCGAACACAAACAATAGCAGTAGTACGCCAACAAGTGTTTTATCGACATCGGTACTAAACACCCCCCCAACTCTAAAATCTAGAGTTTGAGCGACAGACCAAGTGCCGGCAATCGCCAACAGGAAAAATACAATCGAAGTACCCAGCAAAATCCCTAGATAGATCCGGCCGCTGTTTTTGGCTTTTTCGGTACCAGCATGAGTCACCAAGGGGTAAGTAGACAAGGTCAACACTTCATAAAATATAAATAAGGTAAACAAGTTCGCAGCCAGGGCCAGCCCCATCACAGCACTAATGGCGATGGCAAAACAACCGTAGAAGCGGGTTTGGTTTTTTTCAGCATGGGCACGCATATAGCCAATCGCATAGATGCCTGTCACCAGCCAGAGGAAGCTGGCAATTAACACCAATAACATACCCAGCGGCTCCAGCGAAAAGCTGATGTTTAACCCAGGCAGTAACTCCCACCAGAGCACACTGATTGTTTTACCTTGAGACAACCCCGCATATAAAGTGACCGCAAGGTAAATCAACACTACAGCGCTAGAGATTGTCACCCCCTCTCGAAGGTTGGGTTTGTGTCCAACCGCCACAATCAATAAGCTAGCGATTAGCGGCACTAGAATTGATAATTGTAAACTAAGCGTTAGAGTATCCATTCACGGCGCTCCCCCAAACAAACTCTGCGCAGCCGCTTGCGTCAACTGCACACTTAGCCGAGTATCTATACCAAAGTAGATATTAGCGATGATTAATAACCATATCGGCACCAGCAGAGAGACCGGCGCTTCTTTTACCTCGGGTTTGTTTTCTAGGGGCGCTTTGAAATAGGCGACTTCAACCAGCCGCCAAACATAAATAATAGACAGTGCTGACCCCAGTAAAATAAGCCCAGCTATTATCCAGCGGCCCTGCTCCAGCAGTGCAATTAATAGATACCACTTACTGACAAAGCCAACCGTTAAAGGTACACCGATTAAGCTTAAGCCACCGACTACGATCGCAGCCATTGTCAGAGGCATCTGACGGCCTAGACCTTGGAAATCATTGAGCCGCACATTACCTACCCGGCACATCACCGCTGCCAAGGCCAAAAAAATAGCACTTTTGATCAACGCATGATTAAACAAATGCAACAAGGTCGCGGTTAAACCAGACACCGTCCCCAAGCTAAAACCGACCATCATATAGCCCACTTGGGCAATGCTCGAGTAGGCAAATAGCTGCTTAATATTACTCTGATAGATAGCAGTGATAGAGGCGAAAAAAATGCCGAGTAGCCCCAGTACCATCAACATGTTTTGCAGTGGCAGCACCGTGAACGAAAAAGTCACCCCAAACACCGAGAAAACCAAGCGAATCATTAAATAGATAGCAACTTTAGTCGCGGTAGCAGCGAGGAAGGCCGTGGCTATAGAGGGAGCATAGGCATAGGCATAGGGCAACCATAGATGCAGCGGGAACAGTGCCAGTTTTAAACACAGCCCGACCATAATAAAAATAAAGGCGCTGATAATGGTATGTGTCTGAGCCACCTCTGGTAACCGCACGGCAAGGTCCTGCATGTTCAATGTACCGGTCATTTGATAGACCAAACCTATGCCAATCAAAATAAAAGTGGCGCCGATAGTCCCCATTATAAGGTATTGATAAGCTGCCCAAAGCGCGCGTCGATCGCTACCCATAGCAATCAATGCATAGGCGGAGAGCGAAGCTATTTCTAGAAAGACAAAGACATTAAATACATCGCCCGTCACCACTATTCCCAACATCCCGGTGAGCGATAACAGAAAGAGAATATAAAAATAACGCTGCCTGCTCGCGGGGATTTCATAGCTAATACTGGCTTGGGCGGCCATTAACACTAGAGTACTTATAGATGTAATAATCAGTAACAGCAGAGCATTGAGTTTATCGATTCGATATTCAATCCCCCAAGGTGCTTCCCATCCCCCCAATGCGTAACTAATAACCCCAGATGTAAAGACTTGTTGCAGTACCAATATGCTGATCAAAAAAGATAAACCACTGACAATCAGCGCAAACAACCATACCAGCTGGGTGCGCTTTAACATCAGGCAAATGGGTGCCGCCAGCAACGGCAGTATCACCTGCAAGACTGCAAGGTGTGAAACCATATTCGAATCCCTTCGTTTCTCTGCAAAGACCTCAACATAACGACTAGGTTTAGCAGAACTCTCTGCTATTTATCTAGGCGTTCAATTTCATCTTCTTCGATACTCCCATAAGCTTCTTTTATGCGCACCACCAGTGACAGCGCCAGTGCAGTCGTTGAAATCCCCACCACAATTGCGGTGAGAATTAACGCATGAGGCAAGGGGTTAGAATACAAGCTGATTCCATCCGCGAAAATAGGCGCTGTGCCACCTGCCACTTTTGCCATACTGATATAAAGAATGAACACCGAGGTTTGAAAAAGGGTCAGGCCTGCTATCTTCTTAATTAAATTACCTTGGGAAATCACTATATACAGTCCGATCATCATTAATACTATGACGATCCAGCTATTAAAATGCCCCGGGAACATTAAGACGACTCCCTTTTATTGGTGGACCGATTACAATGTTGTTGTCGCTCAAGGTGACCACTAAAACTAAAAAATATCATAATCATCACCGCTGCCACTGTGCAGCCTACCCCCAACTCAATTAACAGTATCCCCAGGTGCTGCCCCGCGATGGGGTCATTAAATAGCAGATTGTAGTCAAAGAAATTCCCGCCGCTAAGTAAGGTAGCCACACCAACGCTGCCATACAGTAGTACACCCACGGCAGCCACCAACTGGACCAGCGATTGGCTGATCACTATAGCGGTTCTGTGAAGACCAAATAACATCGTGTACAAAATGATAGCTGCTGCGAATATCACCCCCGCCTGAAACCCACCTCCTGGTCCAAAATCGCCATGAAACTGCACATAGAGCGCAAACAGTAGCATAAAGGGGAATAATATTTTAGTGACTATACGCAGCACCAGATGGCGCTCATGCATTGAATTATCTGCTAGTCTCTCTCGGTGATTATCCACCGTGGGTCGAGTAGCATCGAGTAGTGCCAACACCCCAATACCCGCGGTAAAAATAACCACGACCTCACCAAAAGTATCAAAAGCCCTATAACTGGCGAGCACTGACGTGACCATATTAGGTATACCAATTTCAGTCATGGAGTCGTTAATATAACGCGGAGCAACATGCTGGTGGATAGGTGCGTCAACAGCAGCAAAATGTGGAAGATCAGCGGTCCCATAGAACAACATACAAGCAGTAGTGGTCACCACTAGGAGAGCGATATAGGGTTTATGCCTAGTGGGTTTCTCACTGCGCCCAGTCATAGAGATCACCACTAACATCAACAGCGTTGATATACCGGCTCCTACAGCTGCTTCAGTAAAGGCGACATCGACAGCATCCATAGCCACAAAGAAACTCGCCGACAACAACCCATAAATACTTAACAGCATAGTCACCACAAACAAATCTTCTACTCTAACGATCGCGATAGCCACCACCAACAAGAGGCTTAATAATACCAAGTTAATTAATAATTCGATGCGCAGCTACTCCTCTGTACTTGGTTTCAACAGCTCTGCTCTGCATTTCAGCAACTTAGGTTTCAATCCATTTCGAAACGCGGCCTTCGCCAGTACATGACTGGTTGTCGGACCGATAAGCAAGCCCAATAGCAATATCAACAGCAACTTTGCAAACACGACAAACTCAGTGCTGCTTATCATTAGACCTAGTAAAATTGCCGCTGCACCTAATGTATCTGTAACACTCGCCGCGTGCATACGCGTATAGAAATCGGGGAAGCGGATCACCCCAATTGCACCTGAAATACAGACAATAGAACCCACTAGCAAACACAAACCACTGCTAACCATGACAAGAGTTTCCATTTATGAGTCCTCTTCGATAGATTTATGCTCTTTATCGACATGCATAAATTGATTAGTAGCTGAGTAGCGCAATACCCCGATAACACTGATAAAATTTATCAGTGCGTAGACAATCGCTATATCCAAAAATTCTGGACGGCCCATTAAAAAACCCAATAGAGCGATCATCAGTACTGTTTTGGTGCCGAACATATTGACCGACAAAATACGATCATAGAGCGTTGGACCTGATATTCCTCTGAAAAGCGCCAGCATCATCGCGACAAAAATAGCCACTGTAGCCATAATAATCATGAGTTTTCCAAACGGCAAACTCGGCTGTTCATTTCACCAGCTACTAAAAATTCAATACTTCGGTAATCTAAGGCGTGTACTAATATTTCATCAGCGTATAAGTCAACGGCGACAGTGCCTGGGGTCAACGTAATACTATTGGCGTATATGACCTTAGCCATATCAGTTCTCTGACCGATTTTAATTCGTTCAAACCCTGGAGATAAATATTTACCCCCAAGCCAAATCTGCTTTAGTACTGTTATGTTGGCTTTGCTGATTACTACCATTAACCACAGACAGTAA
This sequence comes from Osedax symbiont Rs1, assembly GCA_000416275.1. GTDB lineage: Bacteria > Pseudomonadota > Gammaproteobacteria > Pseudomonadales > Balneatricaceae > Rs1. The sequence continues at coordinate 340 of ASZJ01000181.1, read as the reverse complement.
GCAAAGATCCGCGGTATTAAATATAGCGGTAGGGACTCTTCATCGATAGCGGACAGTTTATAGCTGATTAAGACGACTAAACTGATGGATCCAATACCTAATATGGCGATGAGACCACTAAAATGACCTGAATTGGATAGCCAAAATATTGCTAAGATCACAGATAAACTTAAGCAATTTCGCATTATCATCACCCTCAGTTACTGATTAATTAACCTGGTAGATATTAACTACTCAAGTTTCGGGATTCAAATAAAACCAAAAATCAACACTAAGCATATGATATAAAACAAGTTGATGCCTCTTTGTGGTAAAATAATTGTTGTCTATACAAAATAAA
>ASZJ01000180.1 GCA_000416275.1 Osedax symbiont Rs1 | reverse complement strand
AATCTGGCGGTGGCGATAAGTCCGGCGGCAAAGATAGAGGCAAGAAATCGGCTGGCAAAGGTAAGGGCAAGCATACAGATGATTAGCACTTGAATTCGCGACTGCCACGTCAATCAATAGCTTATGCTAAGTATTGCCTGGTGATAGAGATGCTATAAAATTAAGCAGCCCTCCGCTGATGAGGGCTGTTATCACTGGTCAGTTCTTCAAAAAATAAGCTAAGGGCTGTGGTTTTCCGAAAAAATATCCCTGTCCCATCTCGCAGCCATGAGCCTTTAAAAAATTGACTGAGTGCTCAGTTTCAATGCCCTCGGCTAAGATAGTTTTATTTGCAGCTTTACCTAGTTGAATAATTGAAATGATAATGTCGTCATCTTGTTGAGAGAGGCCGATTTTCATGGAAAAAGACCGGTCTATTTTTAACTTGTCGAAAGGCAGCTGAGTTAAATATTGCAGGCTGGAATATCCAGTGCCAAAATCATCCATGGCGATGCTCACTCCGAGGTTTTTAATTAGCTGTAAAATTTCGCAAACTCGTCCAATGTCTTCCATAAGCATACTTTCAGTTATTTCTAATTCTAGCCGGTGTGCAGCTAATCCAGATTGATGCAAATAAATTTCACAGAGTTCAGCAACATCAGATTCTAAAAATTGTACTGGAGAAACATTCAAAGCAATTTTTATATGTTCAGGCAGTTGCACCCCGTCATTGCAACCCAAAGACAGCACTAGTTCGCCAAGCTCGCCCATAAAGCCGAATTCTTCAGCTGCCACGATAAACTCATCTGGATAGCGCAAACCATGCTCCGGGTCATTCCAGCGCAGTAAGCCCTCTAAGCCGACTAGAGCTCCACTGGCTAAACAGTGTTGTGGTTGGTAGTGCAGTAAAAATTCTCTATTGTTAATCGCCCTACGCAATTCCTTTTTTAGCACAGCCCGTTGCTTGAGCCGTACGGCTAATTTTTGATCATAGATAGCATAGTTCTTAGCTTGGCTAGTGTGCGCATGATTGAGCGCTGTCTCTGCACAGGAAGTTAAAAGAGAGGGGGTGTGAGCATGCTTTGGTGCCATAGCCATACCGAGTGATACTGACATTAAAACTTGCTGGTTAACGACGCTTAAAGGGTTGCTAAACAGGAAGAAAATTTTCTGCATATTGCGCAAAACTTGAGCTTCGGATAAACCGCTATAGACGATGGCAAAAGTTTCTCTGGAAAATGTAAATACTTTGCCATTATCCCCAACACTGCTGGCTAATTGACCGGCAACTTGGCAAATAATGCTATCGCCAATCAATCCTCCGTAGATAAAATTGATATCTTGCAGTGAATCTAAACTGATTAAAACCACCGATAACTGCTCTACATGCTCTTTTTCTAGGCTCTTTTTTAAATAATTATCAAAGCTATAGCGGTTGGCAATTTTGGTCAGTGGATCATTATATTTTATATCTAATAACTCTATTTTCGAACGACTAAAGTCTTCAAGCGCTTGGTTTTTTTCTGTCTCATCGATAATTATGATGTTGTACAGCTCGTGATTTTTTTTAAAAATTCCCTGCATTTTATTAAAGGTATAGTAGCTCTTGTCGACAAATACCTCTAAATCAAAAGTAATGCCCTTACTATTCACATGTCTGATTTTATGATAACTTGTTTTTTGTTGGTCACTAGTGCTACATGCCGCTATTAATTGTAGGCCTCGTTCAAAGAAGTGTTTAATGTTTAAGTGACTAGACTCGAGGGGAAATATATTTTTTGCAGTATGGTTAATAATTAAGATGTCGCCGGATCGGTTAGTTACAATTATTCCATGAGAGCTGCTCTTTATCAGTTGATCTGATATGCTCTTATGATAATTTTTTATATTTAATTGCCTATAAAAAGATCTTGTCCTGATGTAAAAAGCATATAAAAATAAGAATAGAGTGGTGGTGATTAAACTAATAAAACTACTGGCTAGCTCGGTGATTAAAAAATGGTAATGATGTAGATAAATAGAGAAAAAATACAATGTGAAAAAAATACTAATACTAGAAATAAGTAATAATAAAAAGTTTCTTCGATTAAAACTAACAATCAATAATAAAATTACAATCAGCGCGATTAGAGCTTGATCAATATTGGTTGTTTTAGTGAATTGCTTTCCTCTAATCGCTGTTTCATAGGCTAGAGCATGGATGAAAACACCGGATTTTCTGCCGTTAACTGGCATGTTAAACATATCGCCAAGTGCTATGGATGTAGCGCCTATCAGGATGTTTTTGTTACGCAATGCTGACAGCGGGATTTTATTTAATAGTAAATCTTTCACTGAATAGACCGGAATTGAACCTAAGCTGTAGCTGTAGTCTATATAAAAATCTTGCTTGAGTTTATCAACCCTGTCAGCCAAAAAACTGGCGATGCTAATACGGCTATTAATAGCAGTCGGACTATATATGTATACGGTGCCCGCGATAGTAGTTGATACATTCGCATTAACAATAGTTGCATTTTTAGCCAGTTGGATTATAGGTGTGTTTTCAGTGGACTGCTGGTCGTTTGATTCAGAGATATAGGCTGATAATGCAATTGGGTAATCAGCAGTTTTAAGTGACTTAGCAAAACTCATATCTTGTACTAAACTAGATTTTGAACTGAAATCTATATCAAAGGCTAATTTTTTTATAGTGTAATTATTTAATTTTTGGATGATTTCGGCATAAATACTACGTGGCCATGGCCAGCTTTCATAATAGGCAATGCTGTCATCATCTATAGCAATGATAGCTAGAGTGTCAGATGCAGTTTTTTCAATTTTATTATAGTGTTGATCTAATAATGAGTTATTTAAATCCTTAGTCGATAAAACCAGAGAGCTTAAATATACCAATAGAATAGAGGCTAAAAACAATAGAGCTCGCTCAATAATAATGTTTTTCATACTGATTATATTGCCCGTAATGTCAATTGCAGCGCGCTTAGTTTCAATAGCTTATGTTGAGCGCTGCTTGGAAGTCGCTGATTCAAGTGTAGTGTCTTACATACCGATAGCTAACCCAGAGTACGATGCCGCTGGCTAGCAGTAACTGTAGATATGCTAATGTGGAGAATAAGCCACTGTATAAAATCTGTTCAGAGAAAAACTCTGCACTGCTACGCATAGCCGCGGCGCCGATCACCAAAGGGAAGGTAAAGGCTGAAATAGCGGGGCTAAAAGCATGCTGGCGCTGTCTTATAATGGTGCTATAACTAAACAGGGTCATAGTGATAGCCAAGCTTATCAACAGTGTACTAAACCAAATATTGGGTGTCGGATACAGTGTTAAATAGCCGACTAAGCAAAGATTTGGTGGGGCAGAAAATAGTGCCAGGGCCGGCAGGCTCTCTCTGGCCAAGGGCGCTTTGCGCAGTAGTCGATATATGATTAGCGGCAGTAATATAAAATAGGCGGTGATCGCGATTGCCAAAACCCACAGGTCAAACAAGCTGGCATTCAGGTTCGGGTTGGTCAGTGGTGCGACGGCTATGCCAACTGTGGGGATAAACCAAGTCGGGGATAGCTTTTCTAGGCGAAAATTCTGCACGCGGCTGATGGTAAATCCCAATAAAAGTAGCAGCTGACCTGTCACAGCGATTCCCCAGAGCCACTGGGCGCCGCCTATCGGTAAGTTGAGGCTGGCGAGCATTAAGCTCATCGGAATAATAGACAGCAGCGGTCCGGTGCCAGGATCGGTGAGGTGCTGCCAAAAGCTAGTACTTGAACTGATCAGTTTGATCAGCACCAGCATAATCATAGAGACGGAGATTAGCGCTGCAAAGATTTGTACTGTGTCCAGTTGCGGGTGAAATGCTGCCCAATTCCAGCCTAAGCTGCAAATTCCAAATGCCAGGCCTACTATGCCCAGTGGTAGAGTTTGCAAAAACGCTTTAAAATTCGGCATTATGACTAATCCTTAAAAGCAGATATTAATTCATGAGTTAGCTCAGTGGCGGAAATATTTTTACAGCCGCGCGCATTTTGTCCGCACCACAGCGGCGAAAAATCACTAGAGTGAACTTTTTCCGCGACGCTGCGCAGTTTTGTCATGGCGATAGCAGCGAGCGGAAAGCTCGGAGCATTTGCACTAATCGGGCCGAGCTCGTTGATTGCCCGGTTGACTATCCCCCGCGCCGGGCGACCGCTAAAGACATTGGTTAAACAGGTATGCTGTGCCTGTTCTGATACAAGTGCGCTGCGGTGCAAGTTACTGGTATTTGCTTCATCGCAAAGCAAATAGCTAGTGCCTATTTGCACGCCTTTTGCGCCTAAGTTTAGCGCCGCTTGTATGCCTTGAGTGTCGGCTATTCCCCCTGCAGCTATGACGGGGATTTTAAGGCTATCTACCAGCTGTGGTACTAAGCTAAAGGTGGTTAGTTGTTGAGTAATATCGGTTTCTATAAACATCGCTCGGTGGCCGCCAGCTTCTAAACCTTGCGCAATCACTATGTCGGCCCCATGTTGCTCTAGCCACAGCCCTTCATTGACGCTGGTGGCGCTGGAGATAATGATTGCTCCCCAAGCTTTTACTTGCTCGAGGAGTTTCGGCTCAGGTAAGCCAAAGTGGAAACTGAGGATAGGGGGAGCTAGGGGCGCCAGTGCATCGACAATCTGTTGATTAAAGGGGGTGCGGGCGGGGCTTGCTGGTCGATCTTCTTCAACCTGGAATTCCTCAAAGTAGGGATTCAAGGCTTCTCGCCAGGCGGCCAGCTGAGCAACTTGATTTTTTGCGTCGCTATGGCAGAAAAAATTTAAATTATAGCTGCCGCTCTGCTGCGCTTGAAAGGCTTTAATTTGCGCGAGCATTTGCGTAATACTGAGCATTGCGCAGGGAATAGAACCTAAACCACCGGCTCTGGCTACGGCGACCGCCAAACGATAATCTTGCACCCCAGCCATCGGGGCTTGAATGATCGGTGCGCTAATTTTTAGAAGTGCTGTAATGCTCATCAGTCACTCAGTGTTAGGGAAGTTTAGAGAGAAAAAAATAGGTTTAAAATTATTCGTTAAACCTGTTTTTGTTGGCGACACTAATGGTCGGAAAATATTTAAGCACTAGCCGTTGTTGGTTTTTTTTCGACCTTTATAGCTGTACTCTCTGCAGTTTTAGCCGTCTCTTCAGCAGGCGTTTCCAGTGGCGCAGGCAAAGGTATTAGCGGTGAGTCGTCCTCGGTTAAATCCATGGCCTTTTGGTTCATTTCTAAGGATTTCTCATGTTCACCTAAGCTTTCCAATAATCTGGCTAAACCGCGATATGCTTCTACCTTAGGCTGCAAATCGATACTGCTCTGGTAGTGCTGCACTGCAATTTGCCATTTTTCGTTGAACATGGCTAAGCGTGCTGCACAAAGCTCTAATGCTGCATGAGTGGGTTGTTTTTTTAGCCAGCCGGCAACGGTGTTGTAATGTTTAGTTGGATCGCTAGTTTGCAGGGTTCCGTACAGCCCAATTAACTGATTGTCCCAATCGCGTTTAATCTGAGTGCGTAAAAACTTTTCTGCATCATCCGGAGCGTTTGCCGCGTTTAAAGCACTGGCATAGGTGGCCTTCATCGCCGCCGTTTGATTGAGGGTGTTTGGCAGAGCTTTCCAGCCTTTGGTGAGGGCTTTTACCCTAACATCTGTGCTGCATTCAACGGGGAGCTTTTTAACGACAGTGCTCAGCATTTGCCGGTAACAATTTGTTTCCATCGCCGCCAGTTGCTCGATGGTAAATACTTTGTGCTTACGCAATTTGCTCATTAAAGCGATGAGCCCATCCCAGTCTTGCTGATTTTGATGTAACTCCGCTAAATGCCGCAAAATACCAGTGTGCTTAGGCGCTAAGCTATGCAGACGTTTTAAGGTGATCAGGGCTTGCGCACTGTTGCCGCGATCCATTAGTACGTCTACTTCTTGCAAGCTAATGCTGACTTCTGCCGCCGGGGCAATCGCTCGTGCCCTGGCAAAGAACTCATCGGTGTCGGCCGTATTACCTTGTTCGTGTGCCGCTTTCGCTGCACCTAGGTAGTTGATTAGAGGTTGGGCTGCAATAGGTGCAGTTTGCGATAACAGGCGTTGAGCTTGCCACCACTGCCCCTCTGAGAGCGCGATTAATCCTTTAAAAGTGCGCTTTTGCGCACTGCTAGCAATTCTTGCTTTGCGCCACCTGCCGATAAACTGTCCGGGAATACCGATTCTAAAAAATAAATTGACTGTCCAATGAGTGATTAAAAAACCGAAGAAGGTCAGTAGCAATAACACCCAGACACTGGTTTCGATGGTGGTATTGTTAAAAGCCAGCAATACATAGCCTGGATCTTGGACCATTTTCTCACCGATAAAAGCACCGGCGGCTAGTACTATAAATAAGAGAATCAGCACACGTTTCATTAGCCTGCAACTCCCGCTTTAAGAATCTCGGCGCTCTGTTTTAAATAAGCTTTTAGAGAATTCAGAGAACCGGCGATGCTCGGTAAATCAACACTAATTTGCTGCTCTTTCAGATCCTTTAAGCCCTTTAATAGACCTTGTGTAGTGCCATCCTTCGCTTGAAAGTAAGTGTTAATAATTAGCTCTGCTTTTTCAATACTGCGCTGGTAGGGAGTTGTTTTTCGCTGCAGTAGAGCCAATTGGGTCTGTTCGAAAAGAATGTGTAAGTTTTGCAGTAAGCCCGCTTGTTGAGCAGGAGATAACAAGGGCTCAATGGCACTGTCACGATGACTGATCACGACTAACTTGCCAAGTTTAGCGCTAGCTTTGTCCCAGGCTTGAGCGAAAGCGTTTTTCGTTACCTCAGTGATAGTTTGTGTAGCGACTTCGTCGATAATTTTTGGCAGTTGCTTTTTGTCGGTAATCGGCACTAGTTTAAGCTGGTTTATCTGCGCGCTAAGCGCATCGATTTTTAAGTATAAACCCTCTTGATCTATATGAGGTACCGCCGCTAAGGCAACGATGTCGGCAGCGAGCGCCTTGCGCACTGAGAAAATAGAGACGTCATCAGTTTGCTGCAATATTTGGTCAGCGGACTCTAAAAGTGCCAGTGCGCCAATCGGAGTGTTCTCCATTAACACCCTTTGGTTGGCCAGTCGCAATAAGTACTCAACTTCTGCCAGTAGCCAGTCTTTGCGGGAGTTTTGTTGTAATCCTGAGGCTTGCACTTGCTGAATACTTTTAGTCAGACGAGTTTGCAGCGCGCTGATATCCGCAGATTTTTGGGCTTCAGTGGAGGTTAGCTTCAATAAATTGGCATTAACCTCGTTTAAGCTAATTTTTACTTGGCTGATAGCCGCTGCAGAGTCGAGCTTAACTTGATTGGCAATGGTGTTAGCTGAGGCGACACTGGTTGCTAGCGCCTGTTTTATACTGTCAATTTTAGCGGCGCTGCGCTGCTCATAACCGCCTGCACTAAATTGCGTTTGATAATACTGAAATCCGACTAAGCCGAGTGCAATAATTGAAATGACTAAGGCCAATTTCCCGCTATTATTTGCCGCTTTAGGCGCTGCTTCTGCAGCGGCTGCTTGCGATTCAGCTTTGCTGGCAGGGGTGGCTTTTTTATCTGCAGTGGCGCCGCGAGAAGATTTGCTACTAGTTGACTTAGTGTCGGGCGCAGATTTCTTAGCCAACGGCTGGTTGGTATCGGCAGTCCCTTTAAGGTCAGCATTGGTTTTAACTGCGTCGGTTAAGCTTTGTTTTGCGCTCTGCTCGGGCTCAACTTTGACTGCGCTCTGCTCCTGATCTGCACTGTTAGCTACTGCCGTGGCAGTTTCTTTGTCACTTGACGAGGAGTTAGAGGTGGATTGAGATGCTGGATTAGTTGTAGCTGTAGTTGCTTCAGCATCTTTTGATGGGGTGTGTTCAGTAACTATCTTATTTCGTTTTTTCATTGTCAGCTTCCAAGCCTTTAACTGAAAGTAGCGCCGCGAGCATTGATTGATCATCTGCCGCTGCTGCTACTGTGATACGTTGGTATTGCTGTGTAGCAGCAATTTCTGCTACACGAGCACTAGGTACAATCAAATCGGTGGCGAATAGTGAGTTTTGAGCAAATTTGTTTAAGCTATCTCTGGTGATTGCGGTTAAATTTTGCAGCGCTTCGCCGCTAGTAATAAGAATAGCGGATAAACTTGATTTATATAAAATACTATTTACATACTGGTCAGTATAAACAGGTATTAGCCTATTATAAAGAGGCACTTCAGTAACAATAGCCCCTCTTGAGGCTAAAGCTTCGCCAAGTAACGCTCTGCCTGCATGTCCCTTAAGTATCAGAACTTTGCTCGCTGGTATTTGCTGTAGCGCCGGGGCGGCTAATAGTGACTCAGAGTCTTGGCATCCCGTCGCGACTTGTGCCTGAATATCAAATTGAGCAAGGGCGGTTGCCGTCTGTTCGCCAATCGCAAACCATTGAATATTAATCGGCAGCTGTGGCCAGTACTGATCAATCAGCTCGCCGGCGAGGCGTGCGGCATTGGCGCTGACACAGATAATGATATCGAATAAATCTAAATTCATTATTGTCTGCTTTAGTGGGCCAAAATCAGGGTGTTGTTCCGTTATCGGAGATATTTCGATAGTTGGAAAAGCAACCGGATGCGCCGCATTTGCCGCTAACAGTGCGCACATATTGGCTGATTTCTCAGCGGGTCGGGTGACTAGAACCGATAAATTGTGCAGTAGCGCAGTATTCATCAGCTATGCTTGCGGTCGATAGACTGCAGCCAGCACTTCGTCAGCACCTGCCACAATCAGACGTTCGGCAAGTTCCACACCGATTTTTTCGGCATCGTTAACGCTGCCGCGAATTTCATCTCGCAATACTGTAGTGCCATCAGGGCTCGCCACTAAACCGCGCAGATAGAGCTCAGTGTGGTCATCGTTGAGTATTGCATGGCAGGCGATGGGGACTTGGCAGCCACCTTGCAATCTTTTATTCATCGCTCGCTCTGCGAGCACACAATATGCACTAGAAATGTGGTGCAATGGCTGCAAGAGGGCTATTGTGGCTTGGTCGTCTAATCGACATTCTATACCGACCGCACCTTGCCCACCTGCGGGTAAGCACAAATCAATCGGTAAGCTAAAGCGGATCCGCTCTGCTAATTCTAAGCGAATTAAGCCGGCGCTGGCTAAAATGATGGCGTCGTACATGCCCTCGTCCAACTTGCGCAATCGGGTTTGCACATTACCACGTAGGTCTTTAATTACCAGATCTGGGCGGTGTTCTCTAATCAGCGCTTGGCGGCGTAAAGAGGAAGTGCCGACCACAGCTCCCTGGGGTAATTTAGCCAGTGAAGCAAAGTGGTTGGAAACGAATGCGTCCGTGGGGTCTTCCCTAGGGCATATTACGGTTAGTCCCAGACCATCTGGGAACTCCATAGGCACATCTTTCATAGAGTGCACGGCAATATCGGCCCGGTTTTCGAGGATCGCTACTTCTAGTTCTTTAACAAACAGTCCCTTGCCGCCAATTTTAGACAGTGGTGAATCCAGCAGTATGTCACCTTTAGTAGTCATGCCTATTAATTCGACAATTATGCCGGGGTGATGGTGCTCTAGTTCCGCTTTGACATATTCTGCTTGCCATAGTGCCAATTTGCTTTCGCGGGTAGCGATACGGATGGTTGCTGATTGCATAGCCTTGTCCTAATGATATTGATGTTACGTGTAATAAAAGTCAAAATTGCCTGTGAGTCACTGTTAAGTAACCCTGAATCAATGGCATTGCAGTCGATCAATAGCTTATGCTACGCGGCACATGGAAGTCACTGATGCAGATAAATAGTGTGACTTTAACCAAGAGTAACTTGGATAAGCTCTGTCTGGTGGTCGATAAACTGCCAGAGGCAACCACTGTATTTTGCAATAATTTTAAACTTACTTGAATTAGCTAAAAATTGTAGCACGACGCGGCATATTTGCAGATTAAAACTGCTATAATCTCGGCGAATTTTACACTTGTCGCAAATAGTTTTCGTCCATCAACAGCGACTCGGCAAGTGGCATTGCAGCGGTGATGTTACTTGGTCGATGGATATAACCTGAATCAGTTTCCAAGATCGATCTATTTTTAACTTATCAATTTAATCAGTACAGGGAATACATCCAATGAGTAAAGAGACTAACCAGCAGTGGGGAGGTCGTTTTAGCGAACCAACAGATGCATTCGTCGCCCGTTTTACCGCATCTATTAACTTTGATCAGCGTATGTACCGACAAGATATCCAAGGTTCTGTTGCGCATGCAAAAATGCTCACTAAAGCCGGGGTGTTGACGGTTGGCGAATGTGCTGAAATTGAACAAGGTTTAAGTGATATTCAGGCCGAAATTGAAAGTGGTCGCTTCGAGTGGTCTATTGCGCTGGAAGATATTCACATGAATATTGAAGCGGCGCTCACCAAGAAAATAGGCGCTACCGGTAAAAAGCTGCACACTGGTCGCTCACGTAACGATCAAGTTGCCACGGATATTCGTCTGTATTTACGTGATGAAATAGATAATATTTTACTGGAAATTACCCGTTTGCAACAGGGCTTGCTAACGTTGGCGCAAGGGGAGGCCGATACTATTATGCCTGGTTTTACCCATTTGCAGACCGCTCAACCGGTGACTTTTGGGCATCACTTGCTGGCGTGGTTTGAAATGTTGAGTCGCGATTATGAACGCTATGTCGACACCCGTAAAAGAGTCAATGTGTCGCCTTTAGGAGCAGCTGCTCTGGCGGGTACCACCTATCCAATCGATCGTCAGATGACCAGTGATTTGTTAGGTTTTGATCGCCCCGCTGAAAACTCATTAGATGCCGTATCTGATCGTGATTTTGCGATTGAATTTTGTGCGACATCGAGCATCTTGGCGATGCATTTAACTCGCATGTCAGAAGAGTTAGTACTCTGGGCCTCTGCGCAGTTTAATTTTGTCAACTTGCCGGATAGATTTTGTACCGGTTCATCGATTATGCCGCAAAAGAAAAATCCGGATGTGCCGGAGCTGGTACGTGGTAAGAGCGGGCGAGTCTACGGGCATTTGATGTCATTATTGACACTGATGAAATCTCAACCACTGGCCTACAACAAAGACAATCAAGAAGACAAAGAGCCGTTGTTTGATACTATTGATACGATTAAAGGTTGTTTGCGCGCCTATGCGGATATGGTGCCAGCACTGGAGTCGAAAAAACAACAAATGCGTGAAGCGGCGCTGCGTGGTTTCTCTACCGCCACTGATTTGGCCGACTATTTAACGCGTGGCGGCATGCCTTTTCGCGATGCCCACGAAGTAGTTGGCAAGTCAGTTGCCTATGGTATTCAGCAAAATAAAGATCTTGCTGAAATGAGTCTTGCTGAGCTGCAAGTTTTTTCAGCGGATATCAAAGCCGATGTGTTTGAGGTATTGACCCTTGAAGGTTCGGTCGCGGCGCGCGATCATATTGGCGGCACTGCGCCCAATCAAGTGCGTGCTGCAGTTAAGCGTGGTGAGAAACTTCTCGCCAGTCGATGAAATTCGCTATTGCTGCAAAATAGTCAATAGTCGTTAAAGTCCTTACATTGTTAGCTGTGTCCATCAACAGAGTTGCCTACTGAGATCTCTGTTGATTGTAGGGCGCGGGCTAACAATATTCATGATAAGAGCCCCAAGAGGATAAAATGAGCGATAATTCACAGGCCAACAACCCGCTACACGGCAAGAAACTGGCAGATATAGTCGCAGAGCTGGTGGAAGCTTATGGTTGGGAGCAATTAGCGGTGCGGATTAATATTAATTGTTTTAAACAAGATCCTAGTATTAAGTCGAGCTTAAAATTTTTACGTCGTACCCAGTGGGCGCGCGATAAAGTAGAGGCGCTGTACTTAGAGTATTTGGACAATCCTTGGAAGAGGGGGCAAAACAGTAAGCCACAGTAAAATGCACTCAGTTGTATAGCTAGTATAGCCGCTGTCAAACTGCGGCTACGCTATGTCGATCATTTACCTGCTCATCAGTCGGTGCGAATATCCACCATTAAGTCATCGGCTATTGCCTCTATCGCCTCTTGTAGGTCATCTAGATCAGCGCCCTGTTTAATGCTGACATGGATATCTGCTTTAAATAGCAGCTCTGCGGACATTGATCCAGAGACTAATTCGGTGCTTAGGTCTTCTACATTAGCGCCATGCTTCGCCAGCACACTGGATATTTCATTGACGATGCCAGTTCTGTCGTGACCGGTTAATTCTATCTCCAAAGATTGGTACTCAATATCATCGTCTAGCTGCTGATGATCAATGATTTCAAATGAAATTAATAGATCGGTAGAGGCGAGTGCGTTGATCGCACTGCTTAAATTAGTTTTTTTGTCAGTGGCGATATCAACCACGACAATCCCCACAAAACGACCCGCCAAATGGGACATTGCAGACTCTAACCAGTTGCCGCCATTACAAGAAATGGTGTTGGATAGTAATTCGACGATGCCGGGTTTGTCTTTGGCAGAAAACGATAAAACAAAACTGGTATTCATATTAAATCCCTCTAGAAATGAAAGCGTGTTGCTGGTTCCATAGTGCACGTAAATCGAATTTATTACCAGAGACCTCTCAACAAGTCGCACTCGCTATTTAGAGTAGAGGGATGTAGGGTTAGTTGCGTCGTTTTTAAGCACCTTCTGCGACAGCATAGTACTTTTTGTCAGTGACAATCCCCGCCAGCGGGATATCCCAGCTGGCTACTTCAAGTTTCGTCACTTGTTGTAGTTGATGAGCTAAGCCGAGTAACAGAGGAGTGCGATTGGCTTGCTCGGGTGCCGCTTTAAAGGCAAAACTTCTGTCGTAGTAACCTCCTCCCATCCCCATGCGGGCGCCGCTCTGATCAAAGGCGACTAACGGCAAAAGTACTAGATCTAACTGGCAGGGCTCAATCGTCTGTCGATAGGGAGTCGCGGGCTCGCGAATCGCGTATTTGTTTAAGCACATGGCAGTATCGGGCAGGTAGTGTATAAAGAGTAGATGGTGGTGCTTTGCTGGATCTAAGACCGGTAAAAAGACTTTCTTATTATGCTGCCAGCAGTGATCAATGATCAGCGCCGGATCTATTTCTCCATCGCTGGCTAAATACAGGGCAATTGAATCAGCTTGGATAAATGCTGGCAGCGCCAGTAGCTGGTTAAGCAGAGCTTCGCCAGCGGTAAGTTGTTGCGGTGTTGATAGCGCTTGACGGGCGGTGCGCATTTTTGTTCTCAATGATTTACGAAGGTCCATTGCTTGATCCTTGCTAAGGTAATCGTCGGCAGTGCTAGTCAATGAATTGCGGATTAAATGCTATATGAAAGGCTTAAGAAACTGAAAAAGGTCCCCAAAAGTGCCGGTATCGGCTTTGGTCCTGAACCCGAAGGTTCAAGGAGGGAGCTACTGAACTACATTAGGCTTTCCGTAAACGGACATGCACACAATAATCACAAAACAGCACCCATATTGGGAAGAATCGGCTCGAGGAACTACACCAACTATCGAACACCCCAGGGATGGATTAATTATACTCCCTATTCTGCAAAAAATGCGCTAAGTATATTTAATAATGACGAATAATTTAGATCGCTGAACACTTTTTGCGCAGCGCGGTCAGTTTCTTTAGGGAGCCTCTGTACGCCTGGGGGTGTGTAACTTGTTAATAGGCGCCTGAGAGTGTGCTGATCATTGCTACAGATTTTCGGTTGCCTGTAGCGGGTTTAACGTTACTTTAACCTGAATCAGATAATGGGACTCCCCCACACCGAACATGTGGAGTAATATTCAAGTTACGACACAAAAATATTGGGAGTCCGAAAATGCATAATACTAGAGTTGGC
>ASZJ01000179.1 GCA_000416275.1 Osedax symbiont Rs1 | reverse complement strand
ATAAGTGACTTCACTGCACCACATAGCGCAAGCTCTTGATTCTACAGCGGTTAGAAAAATGCCCGCTGAACCTACGGGTTTTATGCATGGATGCATTTATTTAGCGAATGCAGGGGCATATGAGCTTGCAGCTAAGATTTTTCAACTCCACCGTAAAACCAATATTTTACACTCTGTATTCACTTTCAAGTCATGGATTGAGGTTTAAGTTTTACGATTTTTTAGATTGATTGTCGAGATGGATTTAAATCGATTTTAATTAGTCTCTGCTAAAATGGACAGTATATTGTGCGGTAGTGCCGGGACACTGTTGTGATCGCGACCTGTCATCGTGTCATTTGCCACCATGCTATTGATAATCGCTTCCTCAACGCCTTGTACAACTGCTGCAAAAAATGGATCTAACTGCTGATCTGGGATGAATTTTAGATTTTGCACTGCTGCTGTTGTCGCACTTAATGGCTGTTGGTTGGCGGTTGAAAATGCCAAAAACAGGTCGCCGGACGAGTGGTTGCCACTAGTACCTAAGCGTGCCATCCCCAGTGTGGCTCGCCTTGCTAAACGCTGTAGCTGGTGAGGTAGCAGTGGCGCATCGGTGGCAATGACGACAATAATAGAGCTGAGGTCTGGAACTGCTGTGTTCTGCGTCATCCGCGGTTCTTTTAGCTGTAGGCCAATGTTTTTTCCTAAAATAGTCAGGTCTTCGCGCTGCCCGAAATTGGCTTGTACAAAGGTGCCGACCGTGTAACTTTGCCCGGCATATGTTATCTGCCGCGAGGCGGTGCCAGAGCCGGCTTTAAACTCGAAACATTTCATACCGGTGCCCCCTCCGACGCTGCCTTCCTCTATCGGGCCTTGGCGGGCGTTGTCTATCGCGGAAAAAACGTGCTCGGCATTGATATGGAAGCCATTAATGTCGTTTAAAAAACCATCGTAGGTCTCTGCGGCAACTGGCAGTGCAAAGCTATCGGTTAAAGCTCCAGGCGAGGATTTGAAGGCCCATTGTAGAGTAGCGTCGCGGCTGATGCCGCAGGAATTAGTGTTGGTTATAGTGATCGGGAAGCTAAGCTGGCCGACCTCATCTAGATAGTGGGCGCCAGATAATTCACCGTTGCCGTTGAAATTAAAATAACCTGCAAAAACTGGCTGACAAATATCTGCTTTAGAGCGCGGTAATATTGCCGTTACGCCAGTTCTTATTGGTCCATGGCCGACGTTTAACGCTCCCTGTCCCTGAATAATAGTTGTGTAGCCAACAGAGACTCCCGGGACATCGGTAATGCTGTTGTTTGGCCCAGTTACCCCTGAAAATTGCAGGCCTAAGCCGCGTGCTCTTAATTTACCTGAAGGGGTGTTCGAAATGGAAGCGTTCATCATAACCTCGGCGAGTTGTTTTAATAATAAATCATGTTATAAAGATAACAACAAAATATTAATGTTACAATTAATAACTTAAGTTTGATTTGATGGTCAACCTGCTAAGCTGAGCTGCTGCTTTTCTAGTCGGTACCCTTAGTTTTGCGATGCATCCGGTTAGTGCTAACCCCTATAAAGAAAATGAGCCAATGATTAAAAAATTTACTCAACAAATTCAGGATAATTTTGCTATTTTGTCAAAGTCCGAGCGAGCGCTGGCAAACTTTTTGTTAACTAATCCCGATTGCTTGATGGTCGAATCCGCTACATCTCTGGCGTCTAAAGTAGGTGTCAGTACGATGACGGTTAGTCGTTTTATTCGTAAAATTGGTTTTAAAGACTTCTCCCAAGCCAAAAAGCTGCTCAAAGAGCAATTTTTTGGTCCGGTAATGGCTCAGGCTGGTGGTATTGAGCAGCGTTATCAACTCTATGGGTGTGGTGTTGAATTTTCAACCTGGGAGGCTGAAAATCTTGAGTTGGAGCTCGGCGCGATTCGGCAGGTGCACAATTTGCGCAAAGCTGAAGTTTGGGGGCGCTGCGTTGAGTTGTTGGTTGCTGTAGATGCGGTTTATCTCGCCAGTTATCAAGTGGTAAGTCATATAGCGATTGGCTTTGGCGCGCAGCTTGAGTTTGTCCGTCCCAGAGTTCGTTTTCTCGATGGTTTAGATACTAATTACAGTCAGCTGTTTTCTGATCCAGCGGCGCGCAAACTTATCGTTATCATCGATACATACCCCTATCATAAACAGGCAAAAAAGCTCGCTATCTTGGCCGCTAAACAAGGCATTGATACCATAGTTATCTGCGATGAGTTTTGTCATTGGGCTCGAGAGGTCTCTGAAAATGTATTATCGGTGACCACCAATACTGGGCTGGTTTTTCGCTCTAAAGCGGCGCTGAGTATTCTGACTTCGCTATTGACTAATGATGTGATTCGCTCTCTTGGAGAATCAGCTGCTAAGCAAATGCAAAGTATCAGCTTGGCAGAGGCAATTTTTAATCAGAGCAATATGTGATTAACATGCTTATAGAGGGTGCGCTGAGCTTATTGAGAAGACTTCAAAAAAGGTATAGAAGTTACTCACCTTTATCTAGCAATCTTTTTAACAGTGCTAGACGCGGTAGGTTATCCGCCTCATTTCTGAAGGCGATGACTAGTTCGCTGTGCATAATAACTTGCAGTGGCTGGATGTTGTCAATGCCGTGTTTCTCAAATAAATATTGCATAACGTTAGGGTCGGTAATTGCCACCGGATGGCGACCTTTAGATAGTTTCATCAATAAAGTGATTTCGTTGACGGTTTTTTCAACATGTTCAGGGTACTTTGTCATTGCTTGTTCAATGGGTTTTGGATAAGTGTACGAGCTTACCACGCCCACTTTGTAGTGCTTAAACAAACTATCAATACCTTCATATTTGATATCTAGACCCGAGCGCTTAAGTACCCCTATTTGTGATACATCTATTGCTGGGGATGCGATAAATCCCGGTTTAACTTCCTCGGGCCAAGCTGGGAAGTATCCCACATATCGTTTACCTCTAGCGACAGCCTGTGCCCTCTTCCAAGGGTAAAACTCTACCAGTAGGCTAATTCCTGCTTTTTTTAGTAACTGTCGAAGTTTTTGAATTGAATTGCCTTGCGAGGTCATTTCGGACCCTGCATAAGGCTGCCAGTTTAATGAGGTAATTACCCACACTTCCTCTTCTTCTTCTTCAGCGAGTAAGCGTGTTGAGAAAGACAGCAGGAATGTCAGTATTGTCACTGTGATAAATATTATTTTTATAATAGTTCCGCCTTCTCGTATAGCAAGTACCTAGGGAGTCTCTGAGTAAGTTCCGCCCAGTGGAGCGTGTGTGACTTATTCGGAGGCCCCTGTCGGGTTTAAATAAGGACATCTAGTGTTATGCTGCTGTCTATCTCGAGCACATGAAGGTTATCACATGGAAGGTCAATATCAATAACCGTTGTGCAGAGGCTCCTTTAAGGAGGTTTTAACAGGCTCTATCTTCTTTGGGCTGTGTTGCGGTATTCAAAAATAAAATTAGATAAAATATCTAAGTGCTGATTGACGGAATATTTAAGGTTCAATGTTATAAGCGCATGGCGGTTTGTCTAGTGGGAGAGTATGAATTTTAACTATTTACCAATTGTCGTATTAGCTGTCGGCTTGAGCGGTTCGTATTATCTGGGCTTTATGCCGCCAGTTATTTTTTTAATCTACAGCATTGCTAGCATTTTAACTTACTTAATCTACGCCAAAGATAAACAAGCTGCTAAAAATAATCAATGGCGCGTCTCTGAAGCTAGGCTTCACTTGCTTTCGTTATTTTTTGGCTGGCCCGGAGCTGTAGTGGCGCAGCAGAAACTGCGTCATAAAAGTACCAAGTGGAGTTTTAGGATAGTATTTATAGTGACGATCTTGATGAATGTTGGGTTAGTAGTAGGGGTACATACTAATGATGGAACAAAACATTTACGAGACTGGATTTACCAGCTAGAAAGCTTGGTGGTAGTAAATATTGATAATCAATTGATCCACACAGCCGCTTCGCTGCTGTTTGAATTTCGAAATAGTGGTATTAATGCCACCGAAGATTCCAGGTTTTATATTCGTAAGAGTCAAACAAGTAATGATAAGCTATAAGGAGCAGGTTTTAATAGTGACTAGCTTAGGGGTTCCTTAATTGCGCGGGCTATCTGTAGCGACTAAGCGTCTTCACCCTTGGGATGTAAAGAATATCTTACACTCTGTATTCACTTTGAAGTCACGGATTCAGGTTCAATATTAATATCCGCTGGCTATGCCTGTAAACTTCCATAGCATCCGCAGTTTGCGCGCAGTGCTAAAAGAAAGTTATCAATTTAGGCCGGGTGCTTCACTTTTGCAGCTAAATGACGTAGAATCCCGCCTCGGAATTTTTTTGTCTTTATTGTCAAAATACCGTACTGGGGCAAGTGGAATTCATAGAATTTGAGCTTGCTGACAGGAAAACTAACGTTGGGTAATATTAACACCCACGCAATATATAAAGGATCACTATATGGTCACTATTCGTTTATCTCGTGGCGGCGCTAAGAAGCGTCCATTTTATCACATCACTGTTGCTGATTCGCGCAATGCGCGTGATGGTCGCTTTATTGAGCGTCTAGGTTTCTTCAACCCTATCGCTAAGGGCCAAGAAGAAGCTTTGCGTATTAGCTTAGATCGTGTTGAATACTGGATGGGCAAAGGCGCTCAACCTTCAGAGCGTGTTGCGCAGCTGATTAAAGACGCGAAAAAAGCAGCTTAATTGTCTGCCCTTAAAGGTTCTCGATGAAAACGTATAAAACAGAAGATCTGACTATTGTCGGTCAAATCACCTCGGTTTACGGTGTTAAAGGATGGCTGAAAATCTATTCTCACACTGAACCTATGGAAGGTCTCCTCAGTTACAAGCCTTGGTTGATCAAGCGCGATGGGCAGTGGGTTCCTATTCATGTTGAAATTTCTCGAAAGCACGGTAAGGGTCTAGTTGCTAAATTGGTTGACGTAGATGATCGAGATATTGCCCGTCAATACTGCGGTGCTGATATTGCAATAGAGCGTTCGCTATTGCCTAAGCTAGCGCTTGGGGAATACTACTGGAGCCAGTTGGAGCAATTAACTGTTTATACTTTATCTGATCAACTGTTAGGTAAAGTAAGCCATCTGATTGAAACAGGATCGAATGATGTGCTAATCGTGAAAGGTGATAGTAATAGCATCGATTTACGTGAGCGTATGATTCCGTATCTTCCCGATCAAGTGGTAAAAGAAATCAACTTGGAAACAGGTTCTATGCGGGTCGATTGGGACCCAGAGTTCTAAGTAGTGTGGTTTGGTGTGGTGTCGCTTTTTCCGGAAATGTTCGAAGCTGTTACAGGCTTTGGAGTGACTGGAAGAGCTGTTAAGCGTGGCTTGATACAAGTTGATTGCTGGAATCCTCGAGATTTCACAACTGACAAGCATCGTACTGTGGATGACCGGCCTTTTGGTGGTGGTCCCGGTATGTTGATGAAAGTACAGCCATTGCGAAGTGCGATACAGACAGCTAAGTTGTCGGCACCCGGGGAAGCTAAAGTTATTTATCTCTCCCCCCAAGGGCGAAAGCTTGATCACGCACTAGTTGAAGAGCTTAGATCATTACAAAACTTGATTTTAGTTGCAGGGCGCTATGAAGGTATAGATGAGCGCCTAATAGAGTCGGACATTGATATGGAGATCTCCCTGGGAGATTTCGTATTAAGTGGCGGTGAATTACCGACCATGACCATCATAGATGCGGTCTCCCGTCTAGTGCCTGAGGTGCTAGGACACGTGGATTCAGCAACTGAAGATTCCTTCGCAGAAGGTCTTCTCGATTGTCCGCACTATACGCGACCAGAGATTTTTGATGATAGCAAAGTACCTGGAGTGCTGCTGAGTGGAGATCATGCCAAAATCAAACGCTGGCGTTTGAAACAGCAATTGGGCAGAACCTTTGAAAGGCGCCCAGATTTATTGCAGGCATTAGATCTAAATAAACAACAGCAGCAGTTATTAGAAGAATATATCTGTGAGACTGATAAGTCTGGCAGTTAACATTAGGAGCTACGCATGAGCGGTAAGAACTCTATTATTCAGCAAATTGAAGCTGAACAAATGACTAAAGAAATCCCTACTTTTGGCCCAGGGGATACAGTAATTGTTAAAGTACGTGTTGTTGAGGGAACTCGCAGTCGTCTACAAGCATACGAAGGTGTGGTAATTGGCGTTCGTAACAGAGCTCTTAACTCTGCATTCACAGTGCGTAAAATGTCGCACGGTGTCGGTGTTGAGCGTACGTTCCAGACTTTCAGCAAAATCGTTGAAGAGATTGAAGTTAAGCGTCGTGGTGATGTTCGCCAAGCTAAACTTTATTACTTGCGCGAGCTAAGTGGTAAGTCTGCACGTATTAAAGAGAAGTTGGGTTGATCTTTTTGGATTAATCAATGAAAGACGACTTAGGTCGTCTTTTTTTTTGGCTCGAAAAGCTGCTAGACTCAGTGGTTTTAATAGTACCTGAATCAGTGACTTCACTGCACCACATAGCGCAAGCTCTTGATTCTACGGCGGTTAGAAAAATGCCCGCTGAACCTACGGGTGCAGCTAAGATTTTTCAATTCCACCGTAAAACCAATATCTTACACTCTGTATTCACTTTGAAGTCACGGATTCAGGTAATAGCCATATTCTCCGATCGCTGGGAGAGAGGCGGTAGATATTTCAAACTCTGAATAGAGTCATAGCGAGTAAAACATAAGTACTGGAAAAGATCTGCTTTGGCTGAAGGAGTATCTGAACAAGTAGTGCACGTCCCTGGTGCACAGGGAAGATGTGGGGCTTGTTCAGAGGTTTCCTTGCTGTGGAGATAAACGTGAAATGTTCTGTTTGATGGACTTGAATTATGATCAACATAATCAGTCTTAGATTGAGCAACGGCTGGTTGGTGATAGTAATAAAAATGGAGTGAATTTTTTAGCAAAGTGGGGTTGTCGTTGTTCGTAGTCTGTTTAATCAATGTTGTTTAGTTGCAAAAAATCTATTGTAGAGATTATTCCAGTTAAGAATAATAGCAGTTATCTTCAGTTAACTATCTGACAGAGTTAAAAAATATTTTTATATTGAGTGGATTAGCATAGAATGATTCGGGTTAGGTTATCGATAGGCGGATATTAATGTTAAAAAAAGCAGTTATCGGATTGGTTTTCCTACTTCTATTAACGGTTTTTGCTGTAGGAGGAGGGTATTATTATTACCAATATAAAGCAAAACAATTAATTTCAGTTTTAATAGAGCAGCTCTCACCTCTAGCGGCTATTAAATTTTCAACTTATGATGTCGATTTTCAGGGAAATCTTAAAATATTTCGTATCCAAGTGGCTCCAGTAGGATACAGAAATGTCGTTAGCATAGACCAACTAGATATTAGAATAGGCAGTGCGCTAGCGATTTTTTCTGCAGATGATTGGTTTAAAGGATCACTCCCAAGTAATTTAAATTTACAATTTAATGATCTTATATTTTCTTTGGATGCTGATTTTTTGCGTGCTAAAAACCGCTCTTTATCAGGGGGGCAAGAAGAGCAGGTTCTCTGGGGGCTAGCTTGTGCAAAAGAGAAAACTTTTCTTGCGCTTGCTGAGCAGCTGGGTTTGACTAAATTAGAAATAGATGCGCAGGTAAAAATATCATCTGATGCTTCGAATAAGGTGCTTCGCATGTCCATTGCTGCCAGTGTGCCAGAGTTGGCTAAAGGTTTTTTTGAATTTGAATTAAACAACAATGTTACTTTCGACTTTTATGATAGGGCGGTCCTCAGTCAAGCAAAAGTATCGCATGCACTGCTGAGTGTTACAGACGTTGGTTTTAATCTTAAGCGCCTTAAATACTGTGCCAAGCAAGAAGTTATTTCAAAAGTCGATTACCCAAAGTACTTTAAAGCGAGTGTGCTGCTTAAAATGTTAGGTGATACTGAGGTTCAAGAGCTTGAATTAGATAATAGTATATTGGCACTATTTGAGCCGAGAGCAAATATCGTGATGCGTTTGACCCCGAAAGAAGCGCTGTATTTGCCGGATGTTTTTAGTGTTCGTTTTGATGCGCTGAAAAGTAAAGATTTGAGTGTGACTGTTAACACTAAAAAGGCTTCTACTCGCTACCTTTCGCTGTTAAGGGGTTCGAAAATTACAATCCTTGAACCTGATGATGAAGTGAACAAGCAGGCTTTTCTGGAAAATATAAAAGAACAAATGATTAAAAAAATCAATCGAGCTCCTAGGTATAGAGTTGTATCAGTTGAAGAGCTGGCTGGCTTTGAAGGTACAGAAATTCGTTTAAGAACAAAGTTAGGTAAAGAAATTGACGGTGTTTTATTAGAGATGCTTGCTGATAAAATTATGATGCAGCGCCGAGTTGAGCAAGGTATGGTTACCTATCCGGTATTAATAGAGGACATTGCCACCGTTAAAGTCTTTCGTTAGTGATGAAAGTAAATGCGGAAATGGTGGTGATGTAATGAAAGTAAGTACAGAGGATTCGAATTTACAGCTAATCAATATTTATTTAGCGTATTTGCTGGATAACCGAGGTCTAAGTAAAAATACTCTAGCGGCTTACCGACAAGATTTTTTGCATTTTAATAATTGGCTGCACTATCAGCAGCTGTCCTTGATCGCTGTTGATAGCGCAGTGATCAGCCGCTATTTTATTTGGCGGATGACCGAAAACTTCAAACCTAGTTCCTCCGCGCGTATCGCTTCCAGCCTTAAAGGTTTTTATCGACAGTTGTTGATTGCAAAAAAAATTCAATTAGATCCATGTTTCGGTATTCAATTCAATAAATATACACGCCCAGTACCCGCAGTGCTGTCTCTTCAAGAGGTCGATAAATTGTTAGCGGCGCCTGATACCACAACCTTAATTGGCAAGAGAGACAAGGCGATGTTGGAATTTTTATATGCGACAGGGATTAATATAACGGAATTGATTGGATTGCGTTTATCGCAAGTGGATTTGAAAAAGGGATTGGTTTACCTCGATGAGAGTGGTGTTCCGTCTCGGACTATTCCCTTGACAGATGAAGCGATATTTTGCTTAAAGAAGTATTTAAGCTCTGCGGGAAGGGGAGCGAAAAAGCAACCTGATATCGATTGGATCTTCTTAAGCAATAGAGAAAGTATGATGACTAGGCAAACGTTTTGGTATCGTATGAAGTTTTACGCTCAGCAAGCTAGCATTACGCAAAAGGTATCTCCTCAGAGCTTGAGAATAGCTTTTGCAGCGCATTTGTTAAATAATGGTGCGAATCTGCAATGGGTGCAAAGTATATTAGGACATTGTGAAGTGCATAGTACGCAATATTATTCCGGCTTAGTTACCAAGCTTGATTAAAGTGTTATCTATGGTCTAATACTGGTCTAGAGTAGTAAGTAATTTAGTGAATTCGGAACTTTGTGTGTATATTGTCATCAATACAGGCTCTATTTCATGAATTTCAATCTCTTAAGGTTAAGTTTTATTATATGAAAAAAAATATGTGGTGTGGGATATTCGGTAAATTCAGTAGTGTCGTTGTGTTGCTGATGATGCTTTCTTCAATGAGTGTGGCCATCGCTGCCACTTCAATCGAAGAGTCCATTTCCAATAAGTTAAAAGCCATTAACTCCAATATTGAAGTCGAGAGTTTAATTGAGTCACCTTGGCCTGGTATGTATGAAATAACTTTAAAAACGGGTGAAGTTATATTTTCCGATCAAAATGCAGAGTATTTAATGATCGGTCAGATGTATAACCTGAGCCAAGATGAAGGATTTATTAATCTAACCGAGCGAAAATTTCAAGCGAAGGTCGCTAAAACATTAGCCAAAGTCCCAGCTGCAGAGCAGATAGTGTACGCCGCTATCGGCGAAGAAAAAGCAGCGATCACGGTATTTACGGATATAGATTGTTACTATTGTCAAAAATTGCACAAAGCAGTTCCGCAGTTGCAGAAAAATGGTGTGACCGTCAAGTATATGGCGTTCCCTCGAGCGGGTGTCGGCTCTGATGTTGCGCGGCAAATGGAATCGATATGGTGTGCGAAAGATCCTAGCCTGGCGTTAACTGCCGCTAAGTCAAAACAGCGGGTTGCCAGCATTAAATGTGATAATCCAGTCAGCAGGCAGTTTCGTTTAGGGCATGAGCTGGGTGTGAATGCTACTCCTTCGATCTTTACCGAAGCTGGAGTGAAAATTGCTGGGTTTGCCTCCACAAAAAGCCTGTTAAATGAATTGGGCTTGCTTTAACAAATTACTCTATGCCCAACGTTCTGCTAAACCTGATGGCGAGGTTTAAAGGGGCGTTTAGTGAATTTTCATTGAGAGTAAAGCGGTTCGTGCTTACAACTTCCTGAATCAGTGACTTGACTGCACCACATAGCGCAAGCTCTTGATTCTACAGCGGTTAGAAAAATGCCCGCTGAACCTACGGGTTTTATGCATGGATGCATTTATTTAGCGAATGCAGGAGCATATGAGCTTGCAGCTAAGATTTTTCAATTCCACCGTAAAACCAATATCTTACACTCTGTATTCACTTTGAAGGTCACGGATTCAGGAGATTGAATACAGTGCCATTTAAAGGTACTCGAAATATGTCGCTTGCCGAGCCATTGCAGTGACTATAACTACTGAATGGTTAATCTGACACTTGCTGCCAGATTAACTATTTTGGTTAGCCTCAGTTTGTTCCTATCAATCCAGCCATATGCTGGATAACCTTGCCAGACGCGTTAAAAGCCCCTTAAATTGCATGCTGTCCGCACTTTAGTCTATAAATAGCTAAGTGCCGTCTATTAATATGAAATACTTTGATTAATTAATAATCTGGCAATAGTTTGTGCTGTCTATCTTAGATATACTATCGGTCAACTATTTTTCGTATTGAAAAATAATCAGAGCAAAGTTGATTGCGAGGGTTTAGTTTGAAACCGGTAAAAATTGGAATATGTGGTTTGGGTACTGTCGGTAGCGGTACATTTAATGTATTAACACGCAATGCACAAGAGATTAGCCGTCGTGTTGGATGCGAGATTATTATCGAACAAGTAGGCGCTCGCCGTGACCATCCTAATTGCATTACCACCGGTATCAATATCACCCGTGATATTTTTGAGGTCGCGGTAAATCCCGACGTAGATATTGTTGTTGAATTGATAGGAGGCTATGAAGTTGCCTTGAAGCTCGTGATGTTGGCAATCGAAAATGGTAAGCATGTAGTGACGGCCAATAAAGCATTGATAGCGGAGCATGGCAATCAGATTTTTGCCGCGGCCAAAAAGCATAATGTGATCGTGGCTTTTGAATCGGCGGTGGCGGGCGGTATCCCAATTATCAAGGCGCTGCGCGAGGGGTTAGCGGCGAATCAAATTAATGGCATCGCCGGTATTATCAACGGTACGGGCAACTTTATTTTGACTGAAATGCAGCAAAAAGGTCGAGATTTTGCCGATGTATTAGCAGAGGCTCAAGCGCTTGGCTATGCTGAGGCCGATCCTACTTTCGATGTCGAGGGTATCGATGCCGCACATAAGTTAACCATTATGGCGTCAATTGCCTATGGTATTCCACTACAGTTCGACAAAGCTTATACCGAAGGTATTGGCAAGGTAACCTCTGAAGATGTCAAATTTGCGGATGAACTCGGTTATCGGATTAAACATTTAGGAATCGCTAGAAGAACCGCACAGGGAATAGAGCTGCGGGTTCATCCGACCATGATTCCCAAACAAACCTTATTAGCTAACGTCAATGGTGTGATGAATGCAGTGTTGGTAGATGCTGATGCTGTCGGTCAAACCTTGCATTATGGTGCCGGTGCTGGGGACGAGGCAACAGCGTCTGCTGTGATTGCCGATATTATTGATATTGCTCGCAATATAAATAGCCCACAGGCAGTCGCTGTTCCACCGCTAGGTTTTCAATCGGAGCAACTGCTAAACACCCCAATATTAGCCATGGATCAAACAGAGACGGGCTATTACCTGCACATTAAGGCGGCTGAGAAGCCTGGAGTGTTAGCGGCAGTCACCAAAATTTTAGGCGACTACGGCATTAACATTGAAGCCATAGTGCAAAAAGAAACAGACCAAGATTATGTGCCGGTTATACTGCTAACGCAAAGCGTAGTCGAGCATAAAATGAATCAAGCGATTACCACTATCGAAGCTCTTGATAGCACCTTAGGTGTGGTTGCTAGAATCCGTGTAGAGCATTTATAAGGAAGTAAAACATGAAATATATATCTACTCGCGGTCAGGCGGCTGAATTAAATTTCGAAGAAGTATTGTTAGCTGGTTTGGCTAGTGACGGCGGCTTGTATGTACCCAAAGAGCTCCCGGTATTTAGCCGTGCAGAAATCGCTGCTTGGTCCGGTTTAAGTTATGCAGATTTAGCCTTTAAAATCATATCTCCCTTCGTTGCGGGCAGTGTCAACGATACTCTGCTAAAACAGATGATTGACGAAACTTATGATGGTTTTGATCACAGTGCTGTTGCACCGTTAAAAGAGCTTGGTAGCAATGAGTGGGTTTTAGAGTTGTTCCACGGTCCGACCTTAGCGTTTAAAGATTTTGCGTTACAGCTTTTGGGCCGACTAATGGACCACTTTCTAAAAAAGCGCGCTGAAAAACTGGTTATTTTAGGGGCGACATCTGGCGATACTGGCTCGGCCGCTATTGAGGGCTGTCGTCACAGTGAGTGCGTGGATATATTTATCATGCACCCGCACAACAAAGTATCGGAAGTGCAACGTCGGCAGATGACCTGTGTACTGAGTGATAATGTGCACAACATAGCTATTTCTGGCAATTTTGATGATTGTCAGGAAATGGTCAAAGCCAGTTTTGCCGATCAAGACTTTTTACAGGGGCGTAAGTTAGGAGCGGTTAACTCGATCAATTGGGCGCGCATTATGTCGCAAATAGTCTATTACTTTAGCGCTTCGATCGCGCTGGGTGGGCCACACAGAGAAGTGTCTTTCTCGGTGCCGACCGGTAATTTTGGCGATATATTTGCCGGCTACATAGCAAAACAAATGGGTTTGCCGATAAAGCAATTGGTGGTCGCCACTAACAGCAATGATATATTGCATCGCGCCATCTCTGCAAATGACATCTCTAAAAGTCCTTTACAGCATACCTTGTCTCCGTCAATGGATATCATGGTCTCATCTAATTTTGAGCGCTTGCTTTTCGATCTTTATAATCAAGACGGCGCGGCAATTAATGAATTACTCAACCGCTTTAAAACCGAGTCGGTTGCTCTGCCCAAAGAGCAAGCTGATAAGATTAAGACTATTTTTGATAGTGCGGCAATCAGCGATCGGCAAACTTGCGCGACCATAAAGCAAGTTCACGCTGAAACTGGTTATCTGCTTGATCCGCACACTGCTATAGGTGTGCAGGCAGGGCGAGATTTAAACGCTGATAAATCAATACCTATGATTACCTTGGCGACAGCTCATCCGGTTAAGTTTCCCGATGCTATTGCACAGGCAGGTCTTGAAGTACCGCCGTTGCCAGAGCATTTATCAGATTTGTTCGAACGCCCAGAATCGTTTGCAGTAATCGCTAATGATTTGTCAGCGGTACAGAAATATATGCTTGATAAACTTATTTGAATTAGCTTGAATGAATAGCAAAAGGCTCGTGTTAACGGGCCTTTTTTAATGGCGTCGGCGATAGCTATTGACCAAGTTTTTGGCTGTTGTAATAGGCGGTGCAATTAAGTTTTTTATCTCAATTTCCTGAATCCGTGACTTCAAAGTGAATACAGAGTGTAAGATATTGGTTCTACAGTGGAATTGAAAAATCTTAGCTGCACCCGTAGGTTCAGCAGGTATTTTTCTAACCGCTGTAGAATCAAGAGCTTGCGCTATGTGGTGCAGTGAAGTCACTGATTCAGGAATTTATTAAGGTGTAACGATGGATTTGTTTTATATATTGTCAAAAATATTTTGGTTTGTTGCCAGTCCAGATCATTTTCTTATTATTTTAATTTTTATCTCTACAGCCTTGATTGCCGGAAACTCAAAATGGGGATTAAGATTGTTAAGTGGCAGCTTAGCTTGCCTGTTAATCATTATGTTTTTTCCGGTGGCTGATATTTTATTAAGGCCCTTGGAAAAGCGTTTTCCCGGACCGGCTACTATGCCGCAGGATATTGAGGGAATTATCATTTTAGGTGGCGCAGAAAGGGGTGGCTTAGGGTTAGAATGGCAAGTGGCGCAGTTTAATCAGGCCGCTGAAAGAATGATGGCGATACCTGCTTTAGCGCGAGCTTATCCAAGTGCCAAAATTATCTTTACCGGGGGCAGTGGCAGCTTGCTGCATCCGGATAATGTTGCTGGCAGCGCTATGCAAAAGTGGTTTTTAGAGCAGGGAGTTGGGCGGAGAGTTTTATGGGAGAAACAGTCGAGAAACACCTATGAAAATGCCACCTTAAGTGAAGAGTTGTTAGGGGCGCGACCATCGGGGCGCTGGCTACTGGTGACATCTGCTTTTCATATGCCAAGATCGATGGGGATCTTCAGATTGAGAGGCTGGGATGTGATCGCCTACCCGGTTGATTACTATTCAAAAACGGCCGATGGTTTGCGTCTTGAACCTAAGTATTGGATGCATGTCAGAGATTTAAGTTTTACTCTGAAAGAGTGGATTGGATTAGTCGTGTATCACTACACAGGTAAAACAGATCAACTGTTTCCCAGCCCAGATTAAATCTCCATCTATAATATATATTAATCAATTAATTCATCACAATGGTTCAATAAGTGCATAAAGTTGAAATAAAAAGAAGAGCTAGTATTGATGATAACGCCGCTATATTTTCGCAGGTAGCAGAGCCTTTAGCTAAAGTGTATGCGGCGCGTGGCATTACCGATCAAGCGCAATTAGGTCGTGCCTTAAAAAATTTATTGCCGGATTCAGGTTTAAAAGATATAGAGATTGCAACCGACAGAGTCGCGAGGGCCATCACCGAAGCGGAAAAAGTGCTAGTGATCGGAGACTTCGATTGTGATGGCGCAACCAGCACTGTGGTGTTGATGCTTGGCTTGCGGATGATGGGGGTTACTGATGTCGATTACTTAGTGCCTAACCGGTTTGAGTTTGGCTATGGTTTATCTCCTGAAATTGTCGAAGTGGCAGCCCAGGATGAGCCGCAGCTTATTATTACCGTAGATAATGGTGTCTCTAGTATTGAAGGCGTGGCAAAAGCTAATTCACTGGGCATAGATGTGGTGGTAACCGATCACCATCTCGCCGGTGACGAGCTGCCAGCTGCTATCGCAATAGTCAATCCTAACCGTAAGGATTGTCTGTTTGGCGCCAAGTCAACTTGTGGGGTGGGAGTGGTTTTTTATCTACTGATTGCGCTGCGCCGCAAGTTACAAGCGATCGGGTGGTTCACTCGACAATCGATAGCGCCACCTAATTTAGCCTCGCTGCTAGACCTGGTCGCCCTGGGCACAGTAGCGGATGTAGTGCCACTTGAGCACAATAATCGCACTCTGGTTTATCAGGGCTTGCAGCGGATTCGCGCCGGTCGTATGCGCCCGGGTTTAAAGGCGTTATTGGAAATAGCCAATCGTCGACTAGATACCTTGGTGGCCAGTGATTTAGGTTTTGCTGTTGCGCCTAGGCTGAACGCAGCGGGTCGTTTAGACGACATGTCAATTGGCATTGAGTGCCTGTTGTGTGAGGACCAAGAAGTTGCGCGCGCATACGCGCTCACTTTAGATCGACTCAATATAGAGAGGCGAGAGATAGAGCAGGGCATGCAGAGTCAGGCACTGCAATTCTTAGAAAAGATAGAGTCCGACCTAGCTGATGAGTCAGGGGAGGGGCAGGGCGGAAAAATTTTGCCAATCGGGCTGTGCCTATACGATAGTTCGTGGCATCAAGGGGTGATTGGAATTCTCGCCTCGCGTATCAAAGACAAGCTGCATCGGCCAGTGATTGCCTTTGCGCCGGGTGATAGCGGCGAGTTAAAAGGCTCTGCGAGATCCATTCCCGGTTATCATTTAAGAGATGGTTTAGCGTTAATTGCCGCCAGAAACCCCGGGTTGATTAAAAAATTTGGTGGTCATGCGATGGCGTCGGGGTTAACTATTGCCGCCAGTGATCTCGAGCGATTTAAACTAGCTTTTGATCAGGTGGTACAGGAATCTGTTAATAAAGATAATTTAACGTTAACCCTGTTGACTGATGGACCTTTAGCGGCAGCGGATATCAATATTCAGCTGGCGACTTTATTTCGCGATGCAGGTCCCTGGGGTCACAGCTTTAATGAGCCGTTATTTGATAATCAATTTAAAATTATCCAACAGCGAATTGTTGGTAAAAAGCACTTGAAATTAGTGTTAATGGAGCCGGAAACAGGCCTGGCAATTGACGCTATTTATTTTAATATAGACGAGAGTGTTTGGCCCGATGAATCGATAGAGCAAGTGCGGGTGGTCTATAAGTTAGATGTTAACGAATTTCGCGGTAAGCGCAGCGTACAGCTGCTGATTGAGCACATACAAATATAATTGAAGAGCAAAAACCATGAATGATTTTACAGTAGAAGAGCTTAACGTATTGGTTGAGCTGTGTGCCAGAGCGGCGATTAAAGCCGATGAGAAGCTTGCCATAGAGCTGCAGCAAAGACTAAAAAGTGCCTTGCTAGAGCGTCAGGAATTAGCAGAGCTAGATTTTGAAGATTGCCTTAGTTGTAAGCTTTAAGTTGTAAGTTTAAAGAGTTTTGGGATTTGATAACAGTCGGTGATTTATGAATAAAAAAACTGCGTCGAGCGAGCATTGGCAGCCGCAATTCAATCGGCAGGATGTTGAAGTGCTGGATGATTTGTTAATTGCTGAAAGCTTTTATCAATTGCGAGAGTTGAGCGTGCGGCATCGAAGTTTTAGCGGTGAGTCTATCAGCGTCAAGCGCGATCTGATCGACAAGCCAAATGCGGTGGCGGTTTTACTTTATGATGCCGCGCTAGCTACAGTAGTGATGGTGGAGCAGTTTAGGATCGGCGCGTTAGGTCAGGCTAAAAGTCCGTGGTTACTTGAGGTAGTGGCAGGTGTTGTCGAACCCAATGAGAGTATTGAAAGCGTCGCCGCGCGCGAGTGTTTTGAAGAGACAGGTCTTAGAATACAAGGGTTAGAACACATTTATAAATTTACCCCCAGCCCAGGTGGGGTGCGAGAGTACATCGATTTGTTTTGCGCCAGGGTTGACTCGACTAGCGCTGGTGGAGTGCATGGTTTAGCCGCTGAAGGGGAAGATATTAAAGTGCATGTACTGCCTGCTGCAGAGGCATTCGCGATGTTGAAAAGCGGTCAGATTGACAATGGAATTGCCATTATTGCGTTACAGTGGCTGCAGCTCAATAGTCAGAAAATTGGCTAGACAAGCCTCGCTGCCCTGACGTCACTGACTGAGGAGTCTATAAACTTCAGCTGGTTGCGTTGTGTGCAACTTTATGATTATCTTACTGCGCATTTTTATACGGAATAAGGAAAGTAGAATTAATCCCATGAAGTCTAAGTACGTACCAGATTTAACCCGGCAAATGGCGCTGTGTGAAGCGAACTATGCAAGGTTGTCAAAATTGCTACCCGATATTGATGGCTGTCAGCAACGTGACTTTATTGTCGATGTGGCAGAGCGGCAGTCGAAGGTTAGCATCAGTGTGCAGGAGAGGTTCAAATTTACCAGTACACTGCTGATTGTGCAGCAGTTTTTAACTGCGGGCGACAGTACTGATCTTCATCGCTGGCTCAGTCCGCAATTAGTGGTTCGCTTATACCATGACGCAAGAATGGCAGAAGTGATCAGTCCTACCAGAGGCTCACAACTGCTGGGAAAATACCGCTATCCGAATAAATCGATGTATCAGGTCGATGAAAAAATTCAACTCAATGACTACTTGGCGCAGTGGTTAAGCCATTGTTTGACGCATGGCTATCAAAGTCAGGAAATCCTCACTAAGCGTTTATCAGCCCATGAATAAATCGATAAAATTATTGCAGATAACCGATTGCCACCTGCAAGAAACTCCCCTGACAGAGTTTAAAGGCTTCTATCCCGATCAGCGCTTAGACGCCGTAATCAAACATATCGAGAGTCAGCAATTACCCATTGCTAGCTTTGAGCACTTACTGTTAAGCGGCGACTTGGCACACTGTGCGAAAGCGAGTGTCTACCAGCGGATATTAGATAAAACCCGCCACCTCGCCAATCAAACTCACTGGCTGGCGGGAAATCACGACGATGTGCAGGTGATGCAGACATTTAGTGACATGCAACGCAACATTGTTATCGATGGGGATTGGGCGATTGTATTGCTCGACAGCACTGCTGGGGCTAATGGGCTGGGTAGTGGCTCGCTCAGCACTGCTGAATTACGCTTCTTGTCTAAAGTGGAGCAGTTGCCGGTTGCGCATATTTTGCTGGCACTGCACCACCCGCCGGTCGCATTCGGTAGCTTGTGGCAGGATGCGATAAAACTCGGTAATAGCAGTGAGTTTTGGCAGGTGCTTAACGCGCTGACAAAAGTCAGAGCGATTACCTTTGGTCACCTTCATCAAGAGCAGTACTTAAAAAAAGGTCAGCTTGAGTTGTTTTGTACACCGGCGACCGCACCGCAATTTAAAGAGCGGCAAATAACACCAGTGTTGGAGGATAATCCTCAGCTAGCGGCACCGGGCTATCGGTTGCTAGAATTGCATTCTGACGGCAAAATTAGCACTACTGTGCATCGGGTTCCAGCGAGTTAAATAGCGCTGAACTGGCAAAAATAAGAACAAATACTTGCAACTGAACGACAGCTTAGGTAGTTTGCAAGGTAAAACACTGTAAGGATAAGCAGTATGTCATTAACTGTGATCTACATTCACGGTTTTAATAGCTCACCACTATCAACCAAAGCTCAGCAACTACAGGCGTACTTTTCGCAGCACAAATTGGCTGAAGAGCAAGGCTGTCAGCTTTTTATTCCCGCTTTAAATCACCAGCCTGCAGTTGCGATTCAGCAATTGCAGCAGCTTATAGAGGTGACTATAAATGCACAACCAGCAGCTAATATATTACTGATTGGCAGTTCGCTGGGCGGTTATTACAGTATTTGGTTAGCGCAACAGTACCCTCAGTGCCGGGCTGTTTTAATAAATCCCGCCGTTTACCCGTATCGTTTACTGAAAGGGCTGTTAGGTGAAAACCAAAATCTGTATACCGCGCACAAATACCAGTTAAGCACTGAGCATATTGCACAGCTGCAAGCATTGGAGGTGTCAGTGGTGGCTAATCCTCAGCGCATGCTATTGCTGAGCCAAACTGGCGATGAAACGCTAGATTACCGAGAGGCGGTCGATAAACTAGCGGCTGTGGAGCAGAGAGTCACCGCGGGCGGCAATCATGGTTTTGAGAATTTTGTAGTAGTTATTCCCGAAATTTTTGATTTCGTGACAGCTAGGTAAGTTATTGTACTCAGTTAGAAAAAATAGTCAGAGTTAAAAATCTCAGGCGTATATAATGAGTACATATATTTAGCCAGCCACTGAGATGTTAGTTAATTAGCCAGTAAAACCTTATTTAAAAGTTGCAACAATAAAGTAGGATCAATCGTAAATGAGTAGTAAATATCAAGCGGATTCGATAGAAGTTCTCACCGGCTTAGATCCAGTGAGACGCCGTCCAGGCATGTATACAGAGACCGATAAGCCCAATCATTTAGCGCAGGAGGTTATCGATAACTCCGTGGATGAGGCGCTGGCTGGACATGCTGACCAAATTGATGTGATCTTGTTTAAGGATGGTTTTTTATCAGTGACTGATAATGGTCGAGGAATGCCGGTTGATATACATCCTGAAGAGGGGGTTAGCGGCGTCGAGTTGATATTGACCAGACTGCATGCCGGCGCCAAGTTTACCGAGGGAGAGTACAGTTTCTCCGGTGGCTTGCACGGAGTGGGTGTCTCGGTGGTGAATGCCCTCTCTAAAAGTTTAGAAGTACAAATTCGGCGCGATTCGAAAATTCACAGCATTGGTTTCGCCGACGGTGAAAAAATCTCAGAGCTGGAAGTGATAGGTACATGTGGCAAGCGCAATACCGGCACTACGGTTAAGTTTTTAGCCGATCCGAAATACTTTGATACCGCTAAATACCACGTCAACAAATTAAAACATAACCTCAGAGCCAAAGCGGTATTGTGTCCGGGCCTTAAAATTTCCTTTATCGATCAAAGCGGTGCAAAAGTCGAGCGGCAAGACTGGTACTACGAAGATGGCATAAGTGCCTATTTGTCGGGTATGACGCAAGTCTATGAAACTTTACCGCAGCAGCCTTTTGTCGGCAGTTTAAAAGGTACTGAAGACGCTGTCGAATGGGCGGTGCAATGGTTACCTGAAGGTGGCGAGTTAACGTGTGAAAGTTTTGTTAACTTAATTCCGACGGTGGTTGGCGGTACGCATGTCAATGGTTTTAGAACTGGCTTGTTGGAGGCGATGCGCGAATTTTGCGAGTTTAGATCGCTGTTGCCGCGCGGGGTAAAGCTAACCGCAGAAGATATATGGGAGCGCTGTAGTTATATTCTCTCGGCTAAAATGCGCGATCCGCAATTTGCCGGTCAAACTAAAGAGCGCCTTTCATCTAGACACATCGCGGCGTTTATCTCAGGTGCGATTAAAGATGCCTTTTCACTCTGGTTAAACAAGCATGTTGAAGATGGCGAAAAGCTCGCTGAAGCGGTGATTGAAAATGCGCAAAAACGGCTGCGATCAAGTAAGAAAGTAGTGCGTAAACGGATTACTACCGGGCCCGCTTTGCCGGGTAAACTGGCCGATTGCGCCGGCTCGGAAACGATGCGTTCTGAATTATTTTTGGTCGAGGGAGACTCCGCCGGAGGGTCGGCGAAGCAAGCGCGCGATCGACAGTTTCAAGCTATCATGGCACTGCGTGGAAAAATATTAAACTCCTGGGAGGTAGACTCTTCAGAGGTTCTGGCTTCCAATGAAATCCATGATATTTCTGTGGCAGTTGGTGTCGAGCCAGGGAATCCAGATATCAGTGGTCTGCGCTACGGTAAAGTGTGTATCTTAGCGGATGCCGATTCGGACGGTGCGCATATCGCGACACTAATTTGCGCGCTTTTTTTACGGCACTTTAAGCCGTTAGTTGCCGCGGGCCATATTTATGTTGCGATGCCGCCGCTGTACAGAATAGACGCGGCCAAAGAGGTTTATTACGCGCTGGATGACGCCGAGCGAGATAGTGTTATAGAGCGCATTAAAGCCGAGCGGAAAAATGTAAAAATCAATGTGCAGCGCTTTAAAGGACTCGGTGAAATGAACCCAATACAGCTGCGTGAAACCACTATGGATCCCGATACTCGACGCCTAGTGCAGCTGACTATAGAGCCCAGTGATGACAGCCATGAGATGATGGATATGCTACTGGCGAAAAAGCGCGCAGCGGATCGAAAAATCTGGTTGGAAAGTAAGGGTAATCTAGCCAAAGTGTTAGCCGAGCAATAACCAGCATTCATATTACAGTGTAGAACAGGTGAACAGATAAATTATGTCCAGTTACACAACTGATAACAGCATAGAAAAACTACCACTTAGAGATTTTACCGAGAAAGCTTACCTTGATTATTCAATGTACGTTATTCTCGATCGGGCGCTACCGCATATTGGCGATGGCATGAAACCCGTGCAGCGGCGCATCGTGTTTGCGATGAGCGAGCTAGGGCTGAAAAGTACCGCCAAGCATAAAAAATCTGCACGTACCGTCGGTGACGTACTAGGTAAGTATCACCCGCACGGTGATAGCGCCTGTTATGAGGCGATGGTGCTGATGGCCCAGCCTTTTAGCTATCGATATCCATTAATTGATGGTCAGGGAAACTGGGGGGCGCCAGATGATCCGAAATCATTTGCCGCGATGCGTTACACCGAAGCGCGTTTAACCGCCTATTCGCAGGTGCTTTTGCAGGAGATCAATCAGGGCACTGTCGACTGGGTTCCCAACTTCGATGGCACTATGAATGAGCCAACGGTGCTGCCAGCTCGGCTGCCAAATATTTTACTGAATGGCGGTACTGGTATCGCGGTCGGTATGGCTACCGATATTCCACCGCATAATTTGCGCGAAGTCACCAGTGCCTGTATTCATCTACTGGAAAACCCGCGCGCCAGCTTGGCAGAAATTTGCGAATTTGTCCCAGGTCCAGACATGCCGACCGACGCTGAAATTATCTCTTCAAAAGAAGATTTAAATAAGCTTTATACCACCGGGCGCGGCTCGGTCAGAATGCGTGCCCTGTGGACCATAGAGCAAGGTGATGTGATTATCACCGCGCTGCCACACCAGGTATCCGGGGCAAAAATCCTCGAGCAAATTGCCGGACAAATGCAGCAGAAAAAATTGCCGATGGTGGCGGATTTAAGAGATGAGTCGGATCATGAAAAGCCGACTCGCTTGGTAATAGTGCCCAGATCTAACCGCATCGATCTGGATCAGCTCATGGCGCATTTATTCGCCTCTACCGACTTAGAGCGTACCTATAGAGTCAACATGAACATGATCGGGGTCGATGGACGCCCACAAGTTAAAGATTTACGCCAAATATTGACAGAATGGCTGAGTTGGCGCACCGGCGTAGTTCGTAAGCGCTTACAATACCGATTAGATAAAGTCTTGGAAAGATTGCATATATTAGAAGGCTTGATGGCCGCCTATCTGAATATAGATGAAGTTATCGAGATTATTCGCACCCAAGATGATCCGAAAACGGTGATGATGCAGCGCTTT
Source organism: Osedax symbiont Rs1 (assembly GCA_000416275.1). Taxonomy (GTDB): domain Bacteria; phylum Pseudomonadota; class Gammaproteobacteria; order Pseudomonadales; family Balneatricaceae; genus Rs1. Next base: position 2,764 of record ASZJ01000179.1, on the reverse strand, counting down.
AATATCTCTGATATTCAAGCCAACGCTATTCTAGATTTGAAGCTTCGCCATCTAGCGAAACTGGAAGAGTTTAAAATCAAGGGTGAGCAAGACGAGTTGGCGACAGAGCGACAAAAACTAGAGCTTATTTTAGGGTCGGATCAGCGGATGCGCACTTTAATCAAAAAAGAGTTGAAAGAAGACATGCAAGCTTATGGTGACGATCGTCGTTCACCGATCGTTGCGCGTCAAGAGTCGAAAGCCTTTGACGAAAAAGATTTGCTATCAGCGGACCCAGTGACCGCGGTTATCTCTAAACAAGGGTGGATAAGGGCGGCTAAAGGGCATGATATAGATGCGCTAGGGTTGAGTTATAAGTCGGGAGACAGCTTTAAAATAGCTTGCCAGGGGCGCATGAATCAGCCTTTGATTTTGCTCGATTCGACAGGTAGAAGCTACACCATAGAGACCCATAACTTGCCCTCGGCACGGGGTCAAGGGGAGCCGATCACCGGTAGAATATCGATGCCCAAAGGGGCGACCATCGATGCCGCAGTGACTGGGCCAGACAGCGATAAAATCATCCTTTCATCTGATGCCGGCTACGGGTTTTTGACCACTATTGCAGATTTGTCTAGTAAGACCAAGAACGGCAAGGCTGCGTTAACACTCTCCAAAAATGCCCAGATACTTAGTGCCATAAATACCTTACAGCCAGCGGATAAACTGCTCGCTGCAGTGACTAACGAGGGGCGGATGTTGGTCTTCAGGGTTGCCGACTTACCGGAGTTGAGCAAAGGTAAAGGCAATAAAATCATCAATGTGCCGACCGCTAAAGCCAGCAGTCGTGAAGAGCTGCTGATTGAATTGATCGTCTTCAATCCAGCGGATACCTTATTAGTGCATTCAGGCAAGCAACATCTACGCTTAAAACCTAGTGATATACAGCACTTTATGGGAGAGCGTGGCCGCAGAGGTAATAAATTACCAAGAGGCTATCAGCGTGTCGAGCGGTTAGAGGTGGTCGTTGCTGAGACGCAGGCTGCATCGAAAGAAGCTGATACTAAGGATGTAGATAGTTAAGCATGCCAACGCGGATTTATAACCAGAGACCTCTGCATAACGTTGCGAGCGCAGTAGTTATGCAGAGGTCTCAACCACTAAATCCGCGGCTGACCGGGTGCCGAACAGGCGGCGCATCAAAATGCTGTTTTTTTTTGCTCGATAATAGTCACTAGATTGAACTCCATAGGATAGTCAAAGCTGTTAATGGCTGTTAATGGCTGTTTATCCAAAAAACTGTTGGGGGCAGAGCATGGTCAGTCAATATACTACCTGAATCAGTGGCTTCACTGCGTGATATGTAACTTCTCAATAACTCGGGGCAGAACGTCAATATAAATCATTTTCTCTTGACAGGGTTTTAGTCCAAAAGTCGTTAAAATTAAAGACCACTTCCCTTCTTCTTTAAAGTAGCAGCACCGCGTTATACCAGTCCATGTGAGTGGTTTATTTATTTTATACACTCGCGGGTTGCGACTAACTATTTAAATGCCTCAAACCTCTTCACAGAAGCAAAAATATCACCTAAAAAAGCCATGGTAAGATAACCTTATCATTCGCTGCTATGACTTAAACCTTTGAAAAAACTCCCTACTTTACCTGATATTCCAGAAAGTGAACAAACTCCGGTAGTCAAAAGCTTACTACTGATAGTAGAGCAATGCTTTCAAAGTATTCAGCAGCAAGCCGAAGAGATCGAGCTGCTCAAAGATGAAGTGCGCGTACTAAAAAAGCAGAAAAAACGGCCCACTTTCAAACCAAGTAACTTGGACAAAGAAACAGATAAATCGACGGGCGATGATTCAGTATCGACAGAAAACAAAAAGCGGCCAGGCTCAAAGAAACGCTCTAAAAATGTGAATCTAACTATCCATGACGATCAAGTGGTTCAACCGCAAGACGGTATCCCTCCAGGAGCTCGCTTTAAAGGATACCGGGATTTTATTGTTCAGGAGTTGGTCATTGGCACAAAAAACACCCGTTATCGTCTCGCCCGTTATGTCACACCAGACGGCCAAACCCTCACCGCTAAATTACCTAAAGAATTGAACGGGCTGCATTACGGTCCTTATTTACTCAGCTATGTCCTTTATCAACACCATCACTGTCATGTCACCCAACCTCTATTGCTAGAGCAACTGCGAGAATGGGGGATTGATATCTCCGCCGGTCAAATCAATCGCCTTTTATCCGAGGGAAAATCTCAATTTCATCAGGAAAAGAACGACATTTTAAAAGCGGGTTTAGCTTTGTCCGATTATGTCACTGTTGACGATTCAGGTGCTCGCCATAAAGGGGTCAACGGTTATGTCACTCAAATAGGCAACGAGTATTTTGCTTGGTTTGAATCGACAGGCTCTAAGAGTAGGGTTAATTTTTTGGAATTGCTCTGTGCGGGGGATAAAAGTTATCGTATTAATCATCACGCTGAGTCTTACTGGGTAGATCAAAAATTACCGCATGTCCCACTAAAGCTTCTCTTAGAGAGTGGCTTGTCGCATTTTGCTAATGCCCTGCGTTGGGAGGAGCATCTTGATGAGCAGGGAATCAACTCGGCGCGCCACCGTCGTATTGCGACGGAAGGCGCTTTACTTGGTAATGTGCAGCATCAAAACCGGTGCCAGAACTTAGTCATACTCAGTGACGGGGCGGGTCAGTTCAATATTCTGCAGCACGCATTGTGCTGGATTCATACTGAGCGTTTGGTACACACAATGCTGCC
>ASZJ01000178.1 GCA_000416275.1 Osedax symbiont Rs1 | reverse complement strand
TAATTCGTCGAGAAGTAGCCGCTGACTAGGGCTTTAATTGGCGTAAGCTATAGTAGATTGCCCCGTGTTATTGAGAAGTTACCGTGATATAACGTAAGCTATTGATTATACGAAGTTAAGAAAGCCCCCTCTGATATTGTGGACGCACTTAAGGATTCGAACGTCACTGTAAAACCGATGTGTTACACTCGGGATTCACCCACAAAGCACGGGTTCAGGTGCTGGTAAATTATCACACGCCTAATCTCCAGCCTCAGCCAATACTCACTGATATGAAAACCTAACTCGCATACAGTTGTAGCTTACAATAGTACTTTGAGTTTACTTACAACTTGCTAGTTTTAGGGTTGCGATTAACTAGCATTTAACTCCCGATGGGGAGTTAAATGCTCTTGGCTAAGTGCCTCGCCTGCTTTTCTAAAAGTTCTTGGTAGCTAGAATTGAGACTGAGGATTAAGATCTTGTCCTCATCTTGGCGCTCTGTACAAGCGTCTTTTAGCAAGGTGTCTTTCAGGGCTTTAACTTCGCTTAGCGGAGTGTGGCTAATCAGTTCGTTAGAGGCGGTGGTACAGGTTAGAAAGTGCGACTCTTCTCTGAGCAACTCGATTTTATTTCGATTGCCGCGCACTAGGGATATTTGGATATTGAGGGTCGGCTGCATGCGCGTGATTTGCCGGTGGTTGTAGAACTTGTAAAGTTGATTGAACAGTTTAGCGGCGCATAAAGCTTGAATGCCATGGTTGTCATCTGGGCTTTGATCGTCAAACATAACGCGTATATCACCATTAGCTAGCAGCTCTAAATGACCACCATAAATGTTGATCACTAAAGTAATAAGACGGCGATATTGACTTAATAATTTTTGATGCTCTTCAGGCTCTTCAATAGGTGCTCTGCCGCTACTGCAGTCAATAAAAAGTAAATAGGCTGCATCTGTGGCTTTTAAACTCAGCTCAGTTTGGTGCTCTAAAGAGTATAAATCTAGCTGCTCCTCATGTGGATGGGAGCGCAATAGCGGGTTCTCCTTGAGGGAGTTGTTAGTTTGTTCTGTAGCAACTTGGAAAGACTCAGTTAATTCTATCTCTTGCTCAGCGGGTTGAATTAGCGGTTTATGGCTGTCATCAGGGTGAGTGCTAAAAGGCTTGAAGTGTGGCATTCGCTGCTGAGCGTCAGGTTTGAGTAAAGAGACTAGTTGTTGGTTCTCGGGGTTCTGTTGGCGGGGTGCTGGTGCGGGATTTATTGCAGCGGAGCTAGTTGGTGTGGCTTCAATGGTGGTATTGGTCTCTCTGTCTAAGTCGACTATAGCTAAAGACACGGCGCCTGGGGCTGACGTTTCTACTATTGCAGGAGTGCTTGGCTGTTTTGCCTGTGCTAGTTCCATGGCAAAGCGGTGTTGCAAAAGAGGCCGGTATTGGTTGCTAAAGTCAATTAAAATCTTTTTTGATAGATAGCCGACCGCCAGTAATACACAGAGGCTGCTGAGTGCGGCTAGTACTGAAAACATCCACAGTAACTGGGTAAAAAAGTGGTTGGCGGGGCCGGTATTAATAAATAAAGTTAGCTCGCCCACTTCTAGCTGCTGGCTGAATAGTTGAATCTTTTGCATATCACCATTGCTGTTACCGGCTCTCGCCAATAGTTTGCGTTTAGTGTCTACCAAAGTCAGACCATTTATGAATTCAGCTTTTTGCAAACTGCGTAAATAAAAGCTCATACTTAAAGTGTCTTTAGCTAAAATCATCGGCTGCAAGCTGACTTCAAGCTGGTGTTTGATGCCGTCAACTTGCTTGCTGGTATATAACTTGGCTTGGTTTTGGGCGAAAACGTAGATAAATACGCTACTGGCCAAAATGCAGATAAGCATAACCGCAGCCGTCAAGGCAACGAGTTTAAAGGGTGATGGCTCAAAGAATGTCGGACTTTTGCTAGAATTAGATTGGTTATTTATCATTATTTTAAATTATATTTAAATAGCACCAGATATCTGTATCGATAAGGGTTAATAAGCGATTGAGAGCGTAGTATAATTACATTCTATTCCCTTTGCACCTCCGATTAAAAGCATGCAGTTATTCGTGTGGTTTTGTATCGCTTAATTGTACGTTGTGCAGAGGCTGCTAGGAAAAGATAATCTTGAATGGATGACTTTACAGTGGATCAAGAGCTTATGCTCAATCCCACATGGGAGCCATTGATTGAAGTGCAAGTAAGTGAATTCAGGAATAGAGTATAGCGGTCACTCTTGTAGATGACGGTTAAAGCCAAGTTACATAATGTCTATTAAAGAGCTAATCATCATGAGTGTCGATCAATACATGTTAGAGGTAGGTGAAAGGGCGAAGAATGCCGCTCGGATTGTTGCCAGCGCCGACTCAAAACAAAAAAATCTTGCTCTGCAACAAATGGCCACGGCTCTAGATGAACACCGCTGTGCACTATTGACAGCAAATGCAAAAGATCTGCAAGAAGGTATCGATAAAGGTTTATCGGCACCGATGCTAGATAGGCTTAAAATTGACGATGCAGGGATTGATAAAATGATGGCGAGTTTACAGCAAGTCGCCTCTTTAGCTGATCCTATTGGTGGCATTAGCGACATGAATTACTTGGACAGCGGTATTCAGTTAGGTAAAATGCGGGTGCCTTTGGGGGTGATCGGTATTATTTATGAATCACGGCCTAACGTTACTGTAGAAGCGGCGAGCTTATGTCTTAAATCAGGCAATGCTACGATACTGCGCGGTGGCTCTGAGGCGATCCATTCCAACCGGGCGATTGCCGCTTGTATAGCACAAGGGTTAGAAAAATCTAACTTGCCAGCGGATGTTGTCCAAGTGATAGATACAGTCGACAGAGAGGTGGTCGGTAAGTTGATCACCATGACCGAGCATGTCGATGTTATTATTCCACGTGGTGGCAAAGGTTTGATTGAACGGGTCAGCAGAGATGCGAAAGTTCCGGTTATTAAGCACTTAGATGGTATTTGTCATGTCTACATTGACGATGAGGCGGAGCTGGAAAAAGCACTTGCTATCGCGGTTAATGCAAAAACTCGTCGCTATGGTGTGTGTAATGCGATGGAGACACTGCTGGTGCATAAGGATATCGCCAGTCGCATATTGCCAGAGCTCTGCGCTATTTTTCAGCAAAAAAAAGTTGAGTTGCGCGGCTGTACGTTGAGTCGGTTGGTTGCGCCTGAAATGTCGCTCGCCACTGAACAAGATTGGTCAACAGAGTATTTGGCGGCGATACTGTCGATTAAAATCGTCGATGATTTGTCGGCGGCGATTGAACACATCAACCATTACGGATCAGCTCATACGGATGCCATAGTCACAGAAAATTATTCTAAATCACGCATATTTTTACGTCAGGTTGATTCGAGTTCGGTGATGGTTAATACCTCTACCGCCTTCGCCGATGGTTTTGAATACGGTCTAGGGGCTGAAATAGGTATATCTACGGATAAAATTCATGTCAGAGGGCCAGTGGGGTTAGAGGGGCTTACCTCGCAAAAATTTATTGTGTTGGGGAATGGCGAAATACGCCAGTAGTTGGCTTGGCTAAATAGGTTGTGATGCAGTTGGCGAAAAATATGTACGTATTTATGGGCGGCACTTTTGACCCTGTTCATCAGGGGCACATTCAAGGTGCACTACAAGTGAGCGCTTTGTTTGATAACAACGCAGTGCATTTGTTGCCGGCGAAAATACCAGTGCACAAAAGTGCGCCGACCACGTCTGTTGAACAGCGTATTGAAATGTTGCAGTTAGTGGTTGATAAAACCGCTGAGCTGCAGTTAGATTTACGAGAGATAAACCGAGCTGAACAGTCTTTTACTATCGACACCTTAAAGCAGCTGCGTCGGGAGCTCGGTGCTACTACACCGCTAGTGATGGTGATTGGCATGGACTCTTTTAGCAGCTTGCCACAGTGGCGAGACAGTCGGCAATTTCTCGGTTATTGCCATATTTTAGTGTTGCAGAGACCGCCTTATGTAGACTTAAATGACGCGCATAAGCAGGGCAAAGCAGAGCTGGAGCAACATCGGGAATTTTTTGCACAGCGCATCTTTGATGTAAAAAAATTAAGTTCGGCAGCGGGTGGCTGCCTGTATTTTTATCAACAGCCTCCCATTGCTATATCTGCTAGCGAAATTCGCCAGCAGATAAAAAATAAAAAACACTCATATTTGCTACCGATTGCGGTGGCAAATTATATTAATCAACATCATTTGTATCAATAACCTCAAGTGGCACTTTAACGCGTACTTGAGTATGAACATATGTCATAAGGTAAGTCTAAAATGCAAAGTAAAAAAGTGATAAAATTAGCTGAAACAGCCCTTGAAGATTTAAAAGCTAACGATATTGAAGTTATCGATGTTAGAGGAAAATCTAGCGTCACAGATTATATGATAGTGTGCAGCGGAACTTCTAAGCGCCATGTGGTGTCTATCGCCAGCAATGTAGAAGATGAATTAAAAAATCATTCGATTAATGCTATCAGCTGTGAAGGGCAAAAAAGTGGCGATTGGGTGATCGTTGATTTATCTGACGTAGTTATCCATATACTGACTGTTGAAGCGCGAGAATTGTACGATTTAGAAAAACTTTGGCGCTTCGATATGAAGCCTGAGCAAATCATCGATGCTAGTGCTTAACTTTAGCGGCTGCAATCAAGTGTCTTTAATCTATGAAAATTAAATTACTGGCAGTGGGTGGTAAAATGCCCGCGTGGGTAACTACCGGCTTTAATGAATACAACAAGCGAATGCCTGGGGAGATGAGTGTTGAGCTCGTTGAACTTCCCTTGGGGCATCGTGGCAAAGGTGCTGATCTGGGTCGCGCTATTAAAAAAGAAGGGGATGCAATGCTCGCCGCTATTCCCTCTGGCGACTGGATAGTGGCATTAGAAGTAACGGGCAAAAATTGGTCGACTGAGCAGCTAGCCGAGCAGTTGCAAAGCTGGCAAATGAAGGGTCGAAATATGTGTCTGTTAATTGGCGGTCCCGATGGCTTAGACCCTCGGTGTAGTGCATTAGCGGATCAAAAATGGTCATTGTCAGCATTAACTTTGCCTCATCCAATGGTGCGGATTTTATTGTCCGAACAACTTTATCGAGCTTGGACCGTCATCCAAGGGCACCCATACCATAAATAGGTTTTATGTCAGGATACGCACGCTTTAAAGATCATCCCCAAGAGCGAAGAACCTTCCAGTTAAGAGCTGTGCTGGCTTTCTTGCTAGTATTAATTGCGATGGGCGCTCTGGTTTCCAGAATGTATTTTTTGCAAATCGTCGAGCACGATCGCTACTCCTCAATTTCCGATAAAAACCGCATTCAACTCAAACCAGAAAAACCAATTAGAGGCTTGATTTTTGATCGCTCCGGCGTGCTGATTGCCGATAATAAGCCCAGTTACAGTGTGACCGTGTTAAAAGAGGAGATGGGCGGAAATCTTCAGGATATTGTGCGGGGAGTAGGCGCTATCATTGATCTTTCAGCAAGGGATTTAGAGCGCTTTAATAAAAGGTTAAACAGAAGGCGTCGGCCGTATGAGTCCGTGATGCTGCGCTCTAAACTGACCCCTGAGGAAATTGCCAAACTTTCGGTTAATTATCATCGGTTGCCCGGTGTTAGGGTGGAGTCAGACCTGATTCGTATCTACCCCTACGGTGAAACATTGGTACACGCCATGGGGTATGTTGGGCGGATCAACGAAAAGGAGTTGAACAGGGTCGATGAAAGGAACTATTCAGCCACTAATTACATCGGTAAATTAGGCATTGAAAAGTTCTATGAGTCAGAGCTGCACGGTACTGTTGGCATGCGCAAGGTCGAGACCAATGCGCGGGGCCGAGTAATTCGAGTACTGGAAAATATCGAGCCAATTCCCGGGCGAGATTTACAGCTGACGATTGACTTACCACTTCAGCAAATCACAGAAAAATTACTGGCCAATGAAAGGGCCTCAGTCGTGGCGATTGACCCGCGAACTGGGGGGATTTTAGCGCTAGTATCCACTCCGGGCTACGATCCAAATTTGTTTGTCACCGGAATCTCTAATAAAGACTACAATGCATTGCGCGAGTCACCGGACCTACCTTTATTTAATCGGGCGATTCGCGGTGGCTACCCGCCGGGTTCGACAATTAAACCAATTACCGCACTCGCGGCAATCGACAGTGGCAGTATCCCACTCGATCACACGGTTTTTGATCCCGGTTGGTACACTATCGCCGATGACAGATATCGACGTAAATACCGAGACTGGAAACGCACTGGGCATGGAAAAGTAGGCTTGAACCTAGCACTTGCTCAGTCATGTGATGTCTGGTTTTACGATGCTGCCCACAAAACTGGGGTGGATAATATCTCCCACTATATGGAGATGTTTGGTTTTGGCAAAGTCACCAGTCTAGATTTGCCTGAGGCGATTCCCGCGCTGTTGCCAACTAAAAGCTGGAAAAAACGTAAATACAAACAAGCTTGGTACCCTGGGGATTCACTGAATTTAAGTATCGGGCAAGGGTATTTAGTGACCACTCCACTGCAATTGGCGACATCCGCTATGTTGTTGGCTAATCGTGGAGTTTGGCGACAGCCTAAGTTGTTACAAGGTTTTCGTGAAGTTGATCGCCACGGCAGAGTAGTGTTGATAAAGTCAGATATGCAAGGGCGCAATCCTCTGCCGGCAGATATTAAGTTAAATAATCCAGGTTTGTGGGAGCCGGTGATTAACGGGATGGTCGAAGTGGTTAACGGCAAGCGGGGTACTGCCCGCAAAATTGGCAAAAACTCTCCTTATATTATTGCCGGTAAAACCGGCACCGCGCAAGTGGTGGGGATCAAGCAAGGTGAGAGATACAACAAACATAAAATATTAAAAAAGCACCGTGATCACGCTTTATTTATCGCTTTTGCGCCGGTCGATGATCCGAAAATAGCGATAGCGGTGATTGTTGAAAACGGCGGTAAGTTTGGCGGTGGTGGCTCAAGTACCGCGGCTCCAATTGCCAAGAAAGTGATGGATGCCTATTTGCTAGGGCTAGATCCTGAAGCCGAGCAGTGGGGTGGGGAGCTGTTATGACCAAAGATTTTTCTCGGTCGATGCAAAACTCTAGTTCGCATTTGCGTAATCGACGCAGTATCTGGAGCTACACCCACTTAGATGCGCCGTTGTTGGTATTGTTAATGATACTGTGCTGCTTTGGTTTATTTGTTTTATACAGTGCCTCGGCGGAAGATTCGGGGTACGTTTATCGCCAAGCTGTCAGAATGGGGATTGGTTTTGCGGCGATGATTGTTATTGCGCAAATCAGCCCTTCTTTACTAGAGCGCTGGGCGCCCTGGGTATATGCATTAGGGGTGATTTTGTTGATCTGCGTACTGTTGTTTGGCGTGGGTGCTAAAGGTGCGCAGCGCTGGCTGGCACTACCGGGTATACGTATCCAACCCTCGGAAATCATTAAAGTGGTGCTGCCCTTGACGGTGGCCTTTTGCCTGCGGGTCGGCCTTTGCCCCCGACCTTAAAGCAGTGCGTTATCGTGTTGCTGTTAATTGCCTTGCCTACCTTGCTCATCATGAAACAGCCTGATTTGGGAACCTCGTTAGTGATTGCATCATCAGGGGTTTTCGTCCTGCTGTTTTCTGGAATCTTGTGGCGTTATATATTTTTGGCGATTGGTGCTGCAGCAGCGTGCTTGCCGCTGCTTTGGATGTTTATGAAAGACTATCAAAAGCAGCGGGTATTGACCTTTTTAGATCCAGAGAGTGATCCCCTAGGCACCGGTTGGAATATTATTCAGTCCAAAACTGCAATTGGCTCTGGTGGTTTAAGCGGTAAAGGATGGCTGGAAGGGACTCAGTCGCAACTAAACTTTTTACCTGAATCTCATACCGATTTTATCATTGCTGTACTGGCAGAAGAGCAAGGTCTGTTGGGGATAAGTGCGCTGATCAGCTTGTACTTGCTGATTATCGCGAGGGGTTTGTGGATGGCATCACAAATCAGTGATAGTTTTGGACGGTTGATTTGCGGCAGTATAATCTTGACCTTTTTTGTATTTATTTTTGTTAATATTGGTATGGTAAGTGGCATACTACCAGTAGTGGGATTACCCCTGCCAATGATGAGTTATGGCGGCACCTCTATAGTCACGTTGATGATGGGGTTTGGAGTGATAATGTCGGTACACACGCATAGAAATATTGTCATATAACCATGCTGAGGTATCAATGTGAGATCGTTGGGCGGCGCGGTAGATAAAGCTCTTAATTTAATGATTAGCTATCTAAGGACAAGATTTAAATGGGTCTAAAAAGAATACTCAGTTGTAGTTTATTATGCATATTGTTTTTCATTCAATCGGCCTCTGCAGCAAATTATGCTAAGCACCCGGTCGCTTTGGCGTGGGCGAAAGACATGCAGCAAGAGGGTTTTAGCAAGGCCTTTTTAAACAAGGTGTTAAGTAGTGCTAAGCGGCAGAATTCAATTTTAAAAGCCATGAACCGGCAGGCTGAAGGGCGCTTAACATGGGAGAAATATAGAAGTAGGTTTATTGAAACCAAACGTATCCAAAATGGCGTGAAATTTTGGAAAAAGCACCGTGTTGCGCTAGCTCGTGCAGAGAAAATCTACGGTGTCCCCGCGCAGTTGATTGTTTCAGTGATTGGCGTAGAAACTCGTTACGGTAAAGTGACCGGCAGTTACCGAGTGCTAGATGCGGTCGCTACGCTCGCCTTCGATTATCCGCGTCGCGGAGAGTTTTTTCGCAATCAACTAAAAGAGTTTTTGCTGTTATCCAAAGAAGAGAAAATCCCCTACACTAAGCCTAAGGGCTCATATGCTGGGGCGATGGGTTACGGACAATTCATGCCTTCAAGCTATCGTAAATACGCGATTGACTTTGATGGTGACGGCAAGCGCGACATCTGGAAAAGCCCGGTGGATGCTATTGGCAGTGTAGCAAATTATTTTGCAGCCTTTGGCTGGTTTGAAGGAGAGCCAGTGGTGATCGCCGCTAAAAGTTCAAAACCGCTAGTCAAAGATTGGTACAACAATGGGCTGGCGCTTAAAATCAGCCTTAAAGAATGGCAGCAACGCGGCCTGAGTGGCGCTGAAAATCTCGATCAAAAACAGGGCGCAACTTTAATGAAGTTGGTCTTTAAGCAGCAAGATCAATTGTGGTTTGGGCTACAAAACTTTTATGTTATTACCCGGTATAATCACAGTCGATTTTATGCCATGGCAGTCTATCAATTGAGTCAATTAATAAAAGCAGAAAGCAAGCTGAATTAGGGAATTTATGAATAATTATAAAACAATACGTAATCTAATAAGTTTGTTAGTCATTACTTTTTTGGTGGTAGGTTGTGCCAATAAAACCTTAACAAAAGGTAAAAAAACAAATCATGGTCGTTATAAAGTGTCTAAAGATTACGGTCCTGACTCTATAGTAGACGTGTCACATGTTAAAGATGCTGTGCCTAAAGTCGAGCCGCTAAGTCGTGGCGGTAATCGCAGTAGTTATCAAGTTTTAGGCAAAACATACCAGGTATTGAAAAGCTCTGCAGGCTATAAAGAGCGTGGTGGCGCATCTTGGTATGGTAAAAAATTCCATGGCTACTTAACCGCAAACGGCGAAAGGTATGACATGTATGGCATGAGTGCCGCCCATAAATCACTGCCTATCCCCACTTATGTAAAAGTCACCAATATGGCAAATGACCGGCAGGTCATTGTCAGGGTGAATGATAGAGGTCCATTCCATAAGGGGCGGGTGATTGATTTGTCTTATGCGGCTGCTGCAAAGTTGGGCATGTTAGACAGTGGCACAGCGCAAGTTGAAATAGAGGCTATTGATCCACTAATTTGGCGGCACGGGCAAAACAAGGTGGCAGTGCAGAGCAATTATCCCGATAAAGCGCCAGATAAGTCTGGAACATTTTTAACAACTTCTGCAAAAAAAGCAATGTTGGTTGGTAATTTAGATAAAATTGGACAATCAGTCCCTGCCAGTAAAGAGGGGGGGCAACAAGTTGTCGATAAAAAAATAGCTGCCAGAGCTAAACCAAAATCTGCCAGAGCACGTATCGATAGCTACCAGGGCATTCACTATATGCAAGTTGGCGTCTATTCCACGGAGGGGGCGGCACATGCGGTTACTCAAAAAGTCAACAGTTTTGAATTGCCGGTATTAATTAGTGAAATTGTGCAACAAAATCGGGAATTATTCAGGGTGATTTTGGGGCCGATGAAAAGCAGGATGAAAACTGAGCAGCTTAAAATAAAGCTGGCAAAACTGGGGTTTCCCGGTGCGCATTTAATGGATTTGCCACGCTGATTTTAGAGAGTACTTAAACCGCTGGACTCGTTATCCAGCACTAATATTTATAGTCATATGCTATGTATATGCATACATAGCATGCAATAAGGAGTCAACGTGACGCTTTTGATTAACAAAAATATCGCCACTGCACTGATGATATTTTCAGCTATTACTACGTCTGTATCAATTAATGCAGCACAGCTGATCCCAGCAGCGCCGAAAATAACAGCCACCAGCTATATCATTATGGATGCGGATACCGGCACCGTGATTGCTGAAAAGAAATCGCAACAGCAGTTTCCGCCAGCTAGTTTGACCAAAATGATGACCAGCTACATCACTGAGTATGAATTGACTAAAGGTAATATTAGCCTAGATGACAAAGTGCTAGTGAGCGAAAATGCCTGGAGTACCGAAGGTTCGAGGATGTTCATCAAAGAGGGTAGCCAAGTTAAGCTAGGGGAACTCTTAAAAGGCATTATTATTCAGTCTGGAAACGATGCGTCAGTGGCGATGGCTGAATATATAGCGGGTAGCGAGTCGGCATTTGCCAGTTTAATGAATCAACACGCTAAATTACTGGGAATGGACAACACCTTCTTCTCAAATGCGACCGGTTTGCCGAGTGAAAATCACTACTCGTCGCCCTACGATTTAGCCAAATTGTCACGGGCTATCATTCAAAAATTTCCGCAGCACTATGGTATATACTCAGAAAAATATTTTACCTACAACAATATTCGTCAACCTAATCGCAACAAATTGCTGTGGCGTGATAAAACCGTTGATGGTCTGAAAACCGGTCATACTAATGCCGCCGGATACTGCTTGGTTGCATCGGCGAAACGTGATGGTATGCGCCTAATTACCGTGGTACTAGGGACCAAAAGTGAAGAGGCGCGAGCGAGAGAATCGCAAAAGTTGCTCGCATATGGCTTTCGTTTTTACCGAACTCACCAGTTGTATGAAGCGAAAAAGCAACTGTCACTAGTGCGGGTGTGGGGTGGTCAAGAATCTACGGTTCGTCTCGGGGTGGGCAATGCTTTATCGGTGACTATACCGCGTGGTCAAGCCAAGGGATTAAAAGCAACCATGGATATAAACACCGAGGTCAGAGCCCCGGTTGTCGCGGGGCAAAGCTACGGTGTGGTGAGAATCAGCTTGGATGGAAAAGAGGTAAAGACGGTGCCGCTGGTGGCCTTAAACTCAGTTGCAGAAGGCGGCTTCTTTAAAAAAACCTGGGATGGTATTGTTCTGTTTTTCATAGGCTTATTGCAATAAATTGACAGCTTGTGGCTGCCTAGGGAATCTCTGGGCAGGTCGCGAATTTTTCCTGTGGCAATTAAATTGAGATCATAAGATGGATGTTGTCTACCTGAATGGTAAATACCTGGCTGCAGACCAGGCGACTGTCTCGGTGTTTGATCGCGGCTTTCTTTTTTCTGATAGCGTCTATGAGGTGATCCCCTATTATCGGGGAGTAGGCTTTCAGCTCGTTCAGCATATCGACAGACTTAAAAAAAGCTTGGCGGCACTTAAAATCGTTATTGATATTCCCTTCGCTGAGATTACTGATCAACTAGTAATTAAAAATGGCGGGGCCAATCAATCTGTTTATTTGCAGGTCAGCAGAGGGGCGGGAAGTAAGCGTACCCATGCTATCGATCCGCATATGCAGCCGACGGTATTTGCCTGCACTACCGCAATCGTCAACAACTACTGTACGCTGGTCGCAGATATCTTTGCGGTTAAGGTGATCGTTTGTGACGATTTACGCTGGGGGCGCTGCGACATTAAATCTACCAGCTTGCTGCCCAATATTTTGGCGATGGAGCAGGCCAGACAACAAAATGCCCACGAAGCGCTATTGCAAAGAGGCAATTTAGTGTTAGAGGGTGCCAGTTCTAATCTTTTTATCGTCGAGGGGCAGCGCTTAGTTGCTCCAGTCAGTTCTCACGCAATCCTGAGTGGTACTACCAGCCAACTAATCAAAAATATAGCGGTGCAGCAGGGAATAAGCTTCGTCAACCAAGATATAAGTTATGCACGGTTGATTGCGGCTGATGAGGTGTGGATAAGTAGTTCGACCAGAGGATTAGTGCCGGTCAATCAAGTTGATGAACACCTGATTGGCGATGGTCAAAAGGGCGTGCTGTGGCAGCGGCTCTATCAGCTCTTGGCCGACCATCAGCGGCAGCTTTTCACGGAAAAAAGTTAACTCTGTCGTTGCGGAGGTTCCTCAGTGGAGCACATTGGTTTGATTCTCTGGGGTTTAGGTGGTGAGCGTGTATAATGGCCTGATCCAGAGATAGATTGATATGGCAATGAACCTTATATGAAAAAAACAACCTCCAAAAATAGTCCTAAAAGAATCACGCAAAGAGAGCTTGCTGAATTGCAGCCACCCAAAATTGAGTTCCCCTGCGCAGATTATCCAATTAAAGTGATAGGTCATAATAGCCCAGATTTCACTGACTACGTGTTAGCTGTGATGGCAAAGTACGACGCGAAATTTGATGTCACTAAAGTGACACATCAAGATTCGAAAACCGGGAAGTTTCGCTCGGTGAGGATGTTTATGACCGCTCAGAGTGAACAGCAGCTGATTGAACTTAATGCCGAATTTAAAGCGTCCGGTAAAGTAGTTACTGTTATTTAAAAAATGTGCCGCCTAGCTGTGTGCTAAAAAAGATAGCGGGCTGCCGCTCAAGCATCTAACAGTGAGTGATAATTATTGAGTAAAGAAGATCGACAAAAACAGCTAGTTGTCAGGCAGTTAGGTTTACAGCCCTACGAGCCAGCCTGGCGCCGCATGCAGCAGTTAACCAATGATCGCAATCCACAGACCGCTGACGAAATCTGGTTGCTAGAGCATCACCGCGTGTTTACTCAAGGGCAGGCGGGTAAAGCTGAGCATCTTTTGAGCCCTGGGGATATACCGGTGGTGCAAGTAGACAGAGGTGGGCAGGTGACCTATCACGGACCCGGCCAGCTGATTATGTATTTGATGATTGACCTGCGGCGTAATAAGCTGGGGATCAGGGATGTTGTCACGCTGATGGAGCAGGCGATTATTAATGTACTTGCTAGCTTCTCGGTAGATGCCTTCGCTAAAAGTGATGCCCCCGGTGTTTATGTCGAGGATAGCAAAATAGCCTCCTTAGGTTTAAGAGTGCGTCGAGGCTGTACATTCCATGGCTTAGCGCTAAACTTGACGGTAAATAAAGACCCTTTTTTACGAATAAACCCCTGTGGATACGCCGGGATGAGGATGAGTAATTTAGCAGATTTTGTTACTGATCTTAATAATCAACAAGTTGCCTCTTTATTAACTGATTATATGGTAGATGAAATCGGTTATAACCAGGTGATTTATAAGACATCTTTAGACGAGTGATTTTATGGTAGATATTGTAGACCTTACTAATGAGCGTACCCGGCCAAAAGGCAAGCGTTTAGATCAAGGTGTGAAGTTACGCGGTGCCGATAAAATGGCCCGTATTCCGATTAGAATACTACCGACCGAAAAAGCGGATATGCTGAAAAAACCGCCGTGGTTGAGAGTTCGCATGGGTAGTAACGCCGAAGTAAGACGGATAAAGGCAAAGTTGCGCGAACACAAGCTCTCCTCTGTTTGTGAGGAGGCAAGTTGCCCCAATATCGGTGAGTGCTTTAGTAAAGGGACGGCGACCTTTATGATTATGGGCGATATTTGTACTAGACGCTGCCCATTCTGTGACGTGGCGCACGGACGGCCAAACCCGTTAAATGAAAATGAGCCCAGAGAGCTAGCAGAGGCAATTACCGAAATGGGGCTCAAATATGTGGTGATTACCTCAGTTGATCGTGATGATCTACGCGATGGTGGCGCGCAGCATATTGCCAACTGTATTATCGAAACCCGCAAGCGTTCAACCACGCTACAAATTGAGACGTTGGTACCGGACTTTCGCGGGCGCATGGATAAGGCGATTGAAATATTGGCCATGTATCCGCCGGATGTGTTTAACCATAATATGGAAACCGTTGAACGGCTGTTTAAAAAAGTCAATCCGGGATCAAGTTACCAGGGCTCGTTAGAATTGCTGCGTCGCTACAAAGAGGCCATGCCCCATATTCGCACTAAATCTGGAATTATCGTCGGCGTGGGCGAGACCAATGAAGAAGTTGTGCAAGTGCTGAAAGATTTGCGGGCGCACAATGTGAATATGGTGACTTTAGGTCAATATATGCAGCCTAGTCGCAACCACTTACCGGTCGATCGCTACGTGACTCCCGATGAATTTAACGAGTTTTCACGGGTGGCAAAGGAGCTGGGGTTTGATCATGTGGCAAGTGGGCCGCTGGTTAGGTCTTCTTACCATGCAGACTTACAGGCCTCTGGCATCTCAATCGTATAGGTACAGTGTCGCGTCGAACTCGAGGTAGTTGGTAAAAACATCTGCATCGCGGTTAAATTTGACGGCAGATTTTACTGCTAAAAATACTAGTCAAAAAAAAGCCCAACTCAGCGATGAGTTGGGCTTTTTTGTATCTGGACGGTTATCAGTCTGCGGCTAATAAACTCAATTTAAAGCAGTTTAGCCAGCTGTACGGCGATCTGGGCACCCAGTGCAGCATTGTTATAGACCAGCTGGATATTAGCCTCTAAGCTTTTTCCCGCCGTTACTTTAGCGATTCGCGCCAGTAAAAATGGTGTGCTATCTTTGCCTGAAACACCGGCATCTTGCATATCTTGCAGTGCGCTATTGATGGTGTCCTCAATAAGCTTTTCATCCATGGAGTGCTCTGCGGGGATCGGGTTGGCAATCACTACCCCGCCTTTCAGTCCAAGCTGCCACTTAGCGGCAAGGCTCTGCGCTATCTCAGACGGGTTGTCGAGTTGATAATCGACCGAAAAGCCGCTTTCTCTGGTGTAAAAGGCTGGCATTTTACTGGTTTGGTGGCCAATCACTGGCACGCCATAAGTTTCTAAGTATTCTAAGGTCAGTCCGATATCTAAGATCGACTTTACCCCGGCGCATACCACAGCGACTGAAGTATTGGCAAGTTCTTGCAAGTCTGCAGAAATGTCCATGCTGGTCTCAGCTTGTCGGTGTACACCGCCAATTCCGCCAGTGGCAAATACTTTTATGCCGGCCATTTGCGCTAAAATCATGGTCGAGGCAACAGTGGTCGCTCCATCTTTTTTAGCGGCTACAATAAACGGAATGTCACGGCGGCTGGTTTTAATAACATTGCTACCTTCTTTACCCAAATGTTCGATTTGTTGGTGGTTTAAGCCAACCACTAATTTGCCTTGTAGAATGGCAATAGTGGCCGGAATGGCACCATTGTCACGAATTACTTGTTCTACATTAAGGGCGGTCTGGACATTTTTTGGGTAGGGCATACCATGGGAAATGATGGTTGACTCTAAGGCGACAACTGGGCGCCCCTCTGCCAGTGCGGTGCTTACTTCGGTGCTAATAACTAGATGTTTTTCTAAAAGATGCATGAGTGTTCCTTAAGGTATAAAAAATGAGGTTAATCGCAGTTGCTTAATAATTTACTGATATTGGCAATCGATAATTCTGGATTGATGGTAGCCTGGGTGGCAATAGCGCAATTAGCTGCTGCAAGGGCGAAATAACAGCTTTTAAGTGCGGGGGTAGCTGCCAAGTGGCAGTGCACTAAAGCGGCTGTCATAGCGTCTCCAGCGCCGTTGCTGTTTTGAACGTCGCTCGCTTGCAAGCTAACTAATTGTTGCAGCCGTCCATCTGAATAAAAAAGACCTTGTTTACCTAAGCTAATAAACAATCGCTTAACGCCTTGCTGGTGAAACCAGTTGGCGACTTTCGGCAGCTGGCTATGGTCAGCCACTTTGATCCCCGATAGGGCTTGGGCTTCCAGTAAGTTAGGTTTAAGACTGTGTACTGAGTGTAAAAAATCTTTAATTTTTATCGACTTTACCACCGACACTGTATCGACAAAGAAATCTGTGTCGGGTAAATTTTCAAACAAAAAACTCATCAGCTCGATGCTAATATTGGTGTCGAGGACAATAACTTGCGCCTGCTTTAATAAGCTCAGTTGTTTTTTCAACAGGGCAGGCTGTAATTGATCGATAATTGTCATATCGGCAATTGCTAATTGCATTTCGCCCGCGGCATCGACAATCGATAAATAAGTAGAAGTGCTCTGGCCGGTAATAGTGATCATCTGTGAGGTATCGACACCAGCGCTGCGACTGAGCTCGATTAACTGCTTACCGCTATTGTCGTCGCCAACGGCGGCAATCAAATAACATTTATCGCCGAGTCTTGCGATATTTTCGGCTATATTACGGGCAACACCTCCGGGGCTATTAGAAACCGTGCCAGGGTTGGATGTGCCAGCGCTAATAGACTGCTCAGGTTTGCCTAATATGTCCATGTTTGCACCGCCGATTGCGACGCAGAACTTTTCGGGGGCGATCAGATAGCCGCGTCCCTCTATAATGCCCTTGGCGGTTAAGTTGGTAATATGGCTGGCGACAGCGGAGCGACTGATGCCTATAAGGTCGGCTAATTGCTGTTGTGAAATAAGTGGGTCTGCATGAATAGCATCGATAATCTGTTGTTCGCGATCGGTCATAATATTGACTTTTGTTGGTTTGTGGACAAAAATCAATATTATGCGGAATAGCAAGATTGGTCAATAGCTGAGTATAAAAATTTGAAATTGGATCGGCTTTTTGTTTAAAATGGCTGACAGTGATGGTTGCAGAGCTATTGTCGCAATAGTCGATAAAAGTACAAAAAACCAGCAATTATTGGCTGTTTTTTAGAGTTTTCTATTGATTTGTTGGTTATTTATACTGAAAAACCCAGCAAATCAATAAAAACTCATATTTATTAAACTTTGTGTTGACTCCTGCTGGCAAATCGATAAAATCTGCGCCCATCTTCGGAGGGGTGGCTGAGTGGCCGAAAGCACTGGTCTTGAAAACCAGCGAGTCGAGAGGCTCCCAGGGTTCGAATCCCTGCCCCTCCGCCAACTATTGTTTTTACCAGACAATAATCGGTGAGTGAAGATGTAGAGTTCCTCGATAGCTCAGTTGGTAGAGCAGTAGACTGTTAATCTATTGGTCGTAGGTTCAAGTCCTACTCGAGGAGCCAAATTCTGAAAGGGCCGTTAGCTCAGTTGGTAGAGCAGTTGGCTTTTAACCAATTGGTCGTAGGTTCGAATCCTACACGGCCCACCACTTTCAGAATATGTAATACCCAGCAAGGGCCGTTAGCTCAGTTGGTAGAGCAGTTGGCTTTTAACCAATTGGTCGTAGGTTCGAATCCTACACGGCCCACCAGTTTTAGAAAATATAATGCCAGACATGGGCCGTTAGCTCAGTTGGTAGAGCAGTTGGCTTTTAACCAATTGGTCGTAGGTTCGAATCCTACACGGCCCACCACTGTCTGAGTTAGAGTTTAAAAGTAGTTGTTGAAGATTTATATATTATTTAATCGATGATTGAATAATGATTGGGGTTGACAATTAGCTGTATTTAGCTAAAAATTGCCTCGATATCTGGAGGGGTGGCTGAGTGGCCGAAAGCACTGGTCTTGAAAACCAGCGAGTCGAGAGGCTCCCAGGGTTCGAATCCCTGCCCCTCCGCCACTATCTGTGATAAGTAGTTGATAAGATAAATTTAAAATGTAGTTCCTCGATAGCTCAGTTGGTAGAGCAGTAGACTGTTAATCTATTGGTCGTAGGTTCAAGTCCTACTCGAGGAGCCAAGTTCTGAAAGGGCCGTTAGCTCAGTTGGTAGAGCAGTTGGCTTTTAACCAATTGGTCGTAGGTTCGAATCCTACACGGCCCACCACTTCTTTATATTCCCTCGTCCAGCAGCGAAAAAATCATTCTTTCCTATATTCAATCGCCAGTATCTCAAAGTAGCTCATTGTTCCGTCGGGTCTGCTAAATTCTACTTCATCGCCAACCTGTTTTTTAAACAGTGCTTTTGCCAGAGGTGAGTCCATGCTGATTAGCGTGCCGCTGGTATCGATTTCATCGGGGCCGATAATGCGGAATGTTCGCTGTTGTTCTTGGTCGTCTAAGAGTGTTACCCAGGCGCCAAATACGATAATGGTTTGGTTTTCCGGGATATGATTAATAACATTGATGTCTTCTAGGCGCTTTGCTAAAAATCTCACTCTGCGATCGATCTCTCTCAGTAAGCGTTTTCCCTCAGTATATTCTGCATTGTCAGAGCGATCGCCTTGGGCTGCTGCCTCTTGTACCGCTAAAGTGATCTTGGGGCGCTTGTCTTTCCATAGATAGCGAAGTTCAGCGTTGAGCTTGTTGTAACCTGCCTGTGTTATGTATTTTGAGCTCGGAGCTTGAGGTGCTCGCCATCTTCCCATAATTGTTCAATCCGTCGTAGAATCGCAAAGTTTTGCGTGAGTTGTCAGTGTATCGAAAAACTGCTGATGGTGCATGCTTTGCTGTGCATATTGGCGCGTAACGCAATTTTTGGCAGTGGCTCTTAGGCGCTGAATAAATTATTTCAGTTTAGGGTAAAATAAAAGATAAAGTTATCTATAAAGTGGCCGATAGGCTAAGCACAGAGTTATAATTTAACCGAGCGATAAGCGGTTAAAAATAAATTCAGTTGTCATTTTATAAAGTAGCGGCTAATCAATGCAGACAGATCAGGTACAGTTAGAGCGTATAGAAACATACACTGCTAGCCTTCCCAGTGCGATACAGGGAGCTAATGGCGCCCAATTTGCAATGCTGTTGTCGTTGATTACTGCCAATCAAGACAGTGTTCCGGTTTTTAAATTACCTGTCGCTGCGCAGAGTGAGCAGTCTTCCGTACAATCTGTCTACCCCTCAGAGGTTGAAGTCAATAAACCGCAGTTGGTAGAGCGTTTAAATAATGCAATTCATCAGCTGCGTTTTGGCGACTTTGCCTTCATTAACTCCTTTATCGAGACTGTCGCTGAAACGCCGAGATTTAATTCAACGGCGGTAGATACGTTTGAAAAAGTGGCATTAATGTCTTCGGGGAAATTAATGTTAGATCATATCCATACTGCGAAAAGCTCGCTCAGTTTAGCCGCTTAATAGCTTATCCTTTCCAGCTGATGAGCACGCGCTCACCGTCTTCTATTTTCCACCACTGATCTTCTTCTTCTCTATCGATACCGTCATCTTCCCAGCTAGCTTTTGTGCAGCGAATTTGAGTCTGCAGTTGCTGTGAGGCGATTAATGCGCAATCTAAGTCTGTATCCCAGGGTGTTTGGTTGTCCTTAAACCACAGGCTGCTCCAAGCTTTTCCCGATACCTTGTGTTGCAGAGATGCCTGTACTAAACCCGCTTCAAATTGTAATTCTAGTTCCAGAGAAGAAGGTGTCTCTCTAAGTACCAACACAGTAGAGCAGTGCGTTTGTAGCCAAGCTAAAATTTGCGAATTAGTACTGTTCTTAAGGTAAATTTCCAAATCGGGGTGACGGCTGGTTTGCATGTAGTATTCCAATGGGCTGTTAAGGTGAGTGAAAGGGCTTAAATAAATTCAATGACCTTAGTGGTGTATATATTTGATTAGTAGATTGATGATACAGATTAGTCTTTGTTTGCGAAAGTTAAGATTAATGTTGATGTTTGTTTAAGCGGTCGATTTAGATTGGCACCCGCTTAATGTTAAGTGCTAGAATGCTTGCTTTTTACGCTTAAGGATTGGAATCATGAATAAGGGTTTGTTGGTTGGGGGACTAGTGGTCGTTTTAGGGGGCGGTTATGTCGCTGGTACCATTGTGACAGGGGATAAAGTCAATGTTGAGCACCAGCGTTACGTTGAAGCGCTTACTGCTAGTTATCAAGGTATTGCTAAAGTAACGGCTAGTAGTGAATCTTCGCTGTTTTCCTCGGCAAATACATTGTCTCTTGAGTTTAATGACCTACCTGAGTCAGTTCTTGAGTGGGCGGGAAGCAATACCTTTAATTTTGATATTAATTACACGCATGGCTTTTTGTCAAGTGACAGTGTGATGACCATCGCCAAGGGAGAATTGCTAACTAGAATCCAAGGTTATCAGCAAAACACTTCAGTAGCACCATTAACGCTTAACAATCATTACTCGTATGATATTGCCAGCGGTTCAGTATCAATGGCTGGGGACATAGCAACAGATGGTTTTAAAGTTAGCAGTGAGTTAGGAGATGTTTTAATCGGTAATAGCCAAGGTGTTTACTCTGTCTCCGGCAATACTATTGATATGAACTGGGCGATGCAGCCGAGTACTTTTAAAGGTGAAGATTTCAACGTTGAATTCGGCACAGCTACCTTGATACAAACAGCGAGTGTACTTGAGGGAGATATATTAACCACGAAAATTGCCGATACATCTGAGGGGAGCTTAGTTGTAGATAGTATAAAACTTAGCAACCAGCAGCTAAAAGCTGAGATAGCGGCTTTGTTAGTCGGGGTCAAGCAAGTGATTAAAGCTGATCGCGTAGTGTTTGATGTAGATTATCAAGCCGAGATGATTAAAGTTGACAGCGATAAGGAAGTTTATCAGTTCGATAAGCCCGCTATAAATCTTGCTGTTGATCTTGACTTGAATGCATTACTTGGCCTAATTGAAAATATTAATGAATTACAAAAGACCTCAGGCGGGGGCATAAAAGATCCGACTGTACTGTTACCTATGTTCAATCAAGTTACTCAAAAAGGTATAAGTTTCGATATAAATCATTTAGGTGTCAGTGCTAATTCGGAGCTTGTTGAAGGTGAAGCGCACTTAAAAATGGCGCCCTTTTCAATTGAAGAGATTATGATGGATAGGCAAAGTGTGATGGCTAAAGCTGATCTTGATGCAAAGCTAAGCATTGCTAAAAAATTCTTAGAAATTTTTCCAGATTATAACCCACAACAAATAGACTTCTTCGTCGGTATGGGATTTTTAGTTGATGCTGGGGATAAGTTGACAGTCGATCTAAGCATGAAAAAAGGACAAATGCACTTGAACGGTAAGCAAATGCCAATGATGTAACTTTTAGCTCTCTACAAAAGCACATTAGTGTGATGTTGTAGAGAGCCTTTAATTATGTCCTGAAGCAAAGACACCAGGCTAGCTGTGTAGCAGTTCTTCATTACATCGTATAGGCATGTTTTGGGTTGTTCTCTAATTTGCAACAGCGAGCTTAGAAAAGTGAGCGGGATTATCGCCCGCCTTAATTGGTTACTTTCTTCTTGGGTGTAATAAGCAGTTGTTTGGTTGGCTGCAGCGGAGTTTTTTTAACTAGCAGTTGATTTTGGCTTTTGATCTCGGCCTCGACTTTAGGCTCGTCACTGATCAGAGACTGGTTTTTTTGGGGCTTAGATCTGCAGTAAGCTTTGACGTTAGCACCATCTTTTCTCTGATGCGCTTTTATCCAGCTACAACTATCATTTACTGAGCATGCGTTTTCACTTTCTCCCCTGCAGTTGCCAGTGGCAAAAGTCGAAGCGCTAACTAGCGATAAAGCCAGTGACAGTGCGGTAAAGAGATGTATAATTGGTTTTTTTGTTGAGCTCATAGAGCCTCCGTTATGAATTAAACCAGAACCCCTAGCTAATTGATTCAGGCTAATGTTAATGACCGGAAACGTGTGGTTTGGCAGTGGTGCTGTCGAGCACTCGCAATAATGGTCATCAGAAAAGTATATAGAAGCACATTTTTATTCTCCATCAGTATTCAGTTTAAATTCATAAATAGGATTGTTCCCTATGCATTACCAGCAGTTATTAAGTTGTTTTGGTGGTGAGTTTCAATCTGTTGAGCTTTGATAAGTATATTTATAGGCATTAATCTAAATCAGTCAGTTCCAAGCGCTGCTTGGTATAAGTTATTGATCCTACGACAGTTTGAAAAGAATTCACGATCTTAAGGAATGTCTCAGCAAGTGACAAACGCCGCTGGCGTACAGGAGGATGCGGGACTTGTTCAGAGGTTCTCTAAGAGAGTAGCTAGGATTTAAATCCCAGATTCAGGTTTAAATAAAAATTGAGAGAGATTAGTTTGAGTTTTATTGATAGTGCAGGGTTTGATGTGAAGGTTTACAGAAGGTTATTTAAATCCGTAGTGATATTGCTTTTTGCGCCGTTTATTTGCAGTGTTCAGGCGCTTGAATGGCAGATGCCGTTAGCCGGTGATCAGCAGAGTTTTCAATCTCAGCTAGCATTTGATTTTGCCAGGGAAGTGCAGCGAAATACCAATAATAAACTGTTGATTAGTACTTTTCCTGCAGGAGAGCTATTTCAAGGGGAGCAGATTTTTGGTGCGGTTAAAAATGGCTTAGTTCCTATCGGTGTCAGGCTAATCTCAGCTCTTGATTATGAGCACCCACTGTTGAGGTTAGACGCTTTGCCGTTTCTAGCGAAAAATTATATGGAGGCTTTTAATTTATACAAAGCCTCTAAGGGTGATTTGGAAAAGGTTTTGAAGGTAAAGGGTGTGAAGCTGTTGTATGCCGTTCCATGGCCCGCTCAAGGCTTATATAGTACTAAAAAAATCAATTCCATGGATGATTTTAAAAATCTAAGATTTAGGCCCTACAGTAAAGTGACCGCTATTTTTGGCAAAAATCTCGGGCTAAAACCAGTAATAATTCCCCTGACTAAATTAAACCGCGCACTGCGAAGAAAACATATAAATGTATTGTTTGGCTCCGCTTTAGCGGCGCAAAAATTACCTTTGGCTAAATATTTTCCCTATTGGTATGACTTGCAAGCGTGGCTGCCAAAAGAAATGGCTGTTGTGAGTTTGCAGCATTGGCAAAAGCTCACCGCTGTAGAGCAAAAGGCGCTAACCGCCGCCGCTCAAACTGTAGAGGTCAGAGGCTGGGCAAAATCAAAGCAGCTGGGAGAGCAGGGAAAACAGGCACTGCTTGCCGCCGGTGTAAAAATCGAAACTCTGAGCCCTGAAGTGCTGCGCAGTATTGAAGTAGTAGGACTGTCAATTGTGCAGCAGTGGCTGGAGGAAATCGGTGATAAAGGTCGCAATTTATTAGAGCGTTATATTAAAAAATGACAGTTACTAGTCACACCAATCCTTGCCAAGCTTTCTGTGAAAGGAGATAGGCTCTTAGTTGCCCTCTATACCGTGCGTACAGAAAGATCGTGCGCAGCGTAAACTTCTTTTGCCAGTCAACCAATATGTCTAAGCACACGGCCTTAAACAAAATTTCTCGGTACGCCAGGGGTATGTCTGGCTTGTTCAGAGGCTACTGAGCATGCGGCTGAGCAAGCTATCAATCAATACTTGCTGCCGGTGATTTAGAGAGGTAGCAAAGTTGTAGAGGCGACGCCATGTAGTACTTTGTTGATGGTGCGGTTGTTTCTATTGGCGATAATATCTGCCAGTATATCTTGGCCGGCAATGATTTTTCCGAAGAGTCGCTCGTAGCTTAAGTTGGCGGTATCTACAGTGGCGCAACTATTGCTGAGTAGATACAGTGAGTTGTCGATATCCTTTGCGCTATTTAGCAGCCAGCTAGCCGTTTCTAAATTTCGAGCGGAGTTATAAATTTTTTGTTCGCTAATCGAATCAAGCATGAAAAATTCATCTTGGAAATTATAGGAACTGTGTAATATTCCCGCTATACCCGCCATGAATGAGAAAACTCTGTCCCCGGTGAAATTTTGATCGAACGCATTAGTTAGTGCAGAATTTGCGTATTTTTCTCCCAACTCGTTAAACTGTACTTGTATGGGAAAGCTGAAAAGTTGTTTAATTCTATCGTTTACGGTGATGCCTATCGGCGCTTTTCGTAATTCTTTTGGGTTGCGTTTGTAGAGTTTTTTCATTAGCTCTATCGCGTGTGAATTGGTTTGAGTAATATGGGCATCAATCACCATATCCAGCTCTGATTTAGCGAGGGATTCGATTCTAAATGCTTTGCCGGATCCTGTTGAGCAGCCAGTGACGAAAATTGCTACACAGCAGCTAAAAACCAGCTTTTGCAGAGTTTGCATGTTTACCATTTGAGCGTGATTCCTTGATCTAAGAGCTTATAAAGCTTGGTTTTGCGTGAGCGACAGAACGGAATTAGAGGCTAGACTCAGGTTTCTCACAGTGGGTTAGTATCAGCTTCAACAAGCTCTTAGTAGATTGAATGAGTGAAAACTAGCAGTAGACTACTGCTCTGCAATTTACCGGTCAAGTGAGATCCCTAATTCACGCCAGAATCTGCCCTTGAGTTGTAAGAGTGTTGCTTCTATGAGCGGTCAAATATTTTAATTCGAGGTTTATATGCAAAATAAAGAAATGGATTTAACGGCAATAAGACGCGAATATTGTAGTACAGATTTTTTGCAATCTGATCTGTTAGAAAGTCCGATCGAGCAATTTAGCCAGTGGTTTTCTAAGGCTGAGCAAGTGCGGCCAGATGATGTTTCCTCGATGACCTTAGCGACTGCGAGCGCCTCTGGTTTGCCCTCTGCACGTATTGTGTTATTGAAACACTACGATGAGAATGGCTTTTGTTGGTATACCGATTATCAGAGCCAGAAGGGATCAGATTTATCCGCCAACCCGCAAGCTGAGCTGCTTTTTTACTGGTATGGTCTCGAAAGACAAGTCCGTATCCAGGGGAAAGTGCACAAATTGAGCGAGCAACAAGCTAAGCATTACTTCTTACAACGCCCCAGAGGGAGTCAGTTGAGTGCAGCGGCGAGCCATCAAAGTCAGCCTATATCATCAAGGTCTGAATTACAGTCAGCTGTGGATGCTTTAGAGAGCAAGTTTGAGGGCACTGCTGTCGATCATCCGTCGCGCTGGGGGGGCTATTGCCTGGTTCCCAACAAATTTGAATTTTGGCAGGGCCGTGAAGGTCGATTGCATGATAGACTGGTATACGAGCTAGCAGAGGGCCGTTGGTCAGTGCAAAGGTTGCAGCCCTGAGCTGTAGGGTTAAATTGCGATTGACTGCCGCTTAATTATTTGATTTAAAAGCTGAATTAGTCAATTTAAAATCACTAATTCAGCTTAAAGTTAGGAAAAATTTTGCAAACAATATTTAAAAATACCGCTGATAACCCAGATTCAGCAGTAATTTGGTTACATGGGCTGGGCGCAGACGGTACAGACTTTGTCAGTGCAGTCCCCTATCTTAAATTACCCGATCAATTAAAAGTTCGCTTTGTCTTTCCCAGTGCTGATGTGCGCCCAGTGACCATCAATAATGGTATGAAAATGCGCTCTTGGTATGACATTAAGGCAATGTTACCTGCGCGAGTCACCGATGAAGTACAGCTGCAAGAATCAGTCGCGCAGATCGCGCGGTTGATAGAGAGTCTCATAGAGGAAGGCATTGATCCGCAAAAAATTATTGTGGTCGGCTTTTCGCAAGGCGGTGCAGTCGCATATGAGCTGGCTTTAACTGGCGATGTAAAGTTGTTAGCAGTTGCCGCTATGTCTACCTACCTGCCACGTCAGTTAACTGCAGAGCAGTGTCTGGCAGATAAGTCATTAAGTATATTGGCTATTCATGGTGATCGAGATGAGGTGGTGTCCTGTGAGTTGGGAGCCAGTGCTGTGGCACAGCTTAAAAAATTGGGTTATCAGCCAAAATGGCATTCCTTTGCGATGGCGCACGAAGTGTCCCAAGAGTCTTTAATCCTACTGGGTGATTGGATCACCGAAAATTTAACGAGTTAAAAATATGCAAATTAGTAAAGGTTGTGTGGTTTATTTTCACTATTCGCTGTTGGGCGAAAAAGGCGAAGTGCTGGAAAGTTCAAGAGAGCAAGCGGCGGTACCTTTTATTTACGGCCGGGATAAAATTGTGCCAGGTCTAGAGAAAGGGATGTTGGCTAAGTCAACCGGGGATAAATTTCAATTGAAGGTAAAAGCGGACCAAGGTTATGGTGCCTGGCAGGAAGATAAAGTTTACGATGTAGCTGCGGCAATGTTTGAACAAGTCAAAGACTTATCCGCAGGCCTGATGTGTCATGTGACCAATCCTGAAGGGGAGAAAGAGCTAGTGACTGTGGTTGAAGTCACAGATGATCTAGTGACAGTGGATGCCAACCATGCCTACGCAGGGCTTGATCTGAAGTTTTCGGTAGAAATTATCGATGTGAGAAAAGCCAGTGCGGAAGAGCTAGCTGGTGCTCAGATCCAGTAACGGCAAAGTTAGACAGCGGCAGTAGTTCGCCCTATTGCTTAAAAAATTAGTATAAATTAGCGGTCCTTAGCGGCCGCTTTTTTTTGCCTAGAATTTAGTGGCATAAATTCATTAAATGCGCGCAAAATAAGCCGTAGATGGCGCTGTAGTAGCGAGCCTCTGAATATTCTACATCTTCCCTCCAAGGTGCGCTATTTGTTTAGAGGCTGTCTAGCGTACAGAGAAGATGTTGAGCTTATGCTGATGTTTCTCTGTTGAATTGAGATTGAGCAGCGGTGAGTTACTGGAAAAAAGTAGCCGTATAATCGACAGTTATCTTAGACTTTTTCACGCCATTCTAAATCCCCAATGTGCACGTTGAGCCATTCAAAGCCAATCCTCTTGGCGACAGCAGATGCCCCATCTAGGCTTTTAAATTCCCGCTCTTGGTTTCCTCTCTGTAAATCCAGGGTCATTACATTGTCATCTTTAGTGACAAATTTTAAGGTCCAACCGCGTGACATTGAAATCGGTATCGCCTGGCATGATTCAAAAACACCGGCATTAAATAATAACTTAATTTCTTTTTCTTGCATGATCTAAACCTCTAATTGATCAATCAAAATCTATAAGTAATTATAAGGCACTACCAGCCAAAATGCAAGTTATTCGATTAATAAGCTCCAGCATAAATCATTGTTTTATAAGATTTTAATTAATAATATTTTACAGATTATATAAATTTAATCACATAAATCAATATAAATTAAGATTAGTCAAAATTTGAGTATTGATGGATCATTATTAATTTAAATAACAAGCGAATACCACCCTGATTTAGCAGTGCTTATTACTTTAATCCGTCAGTAAAATGGATAAGTTGGTGGTAGAGTAGAAAGCGGTCGCATAATTGATTTAAAGGGTTAAAATGCGCGCTCGGATAGATAGGGCAAAATGTAATGCGATGGATTTTCGGAGTGTTTTCGAAACTGGTATTGGCGACAATATATTTTTTAAAACTAGGCAAAAATATACAGATGGGTTGGAAGCGTGATGCGATTGGACTGACGGCCTCACACTATCAATTTAATAACTCTGAGCGGGCATTTTTAGCGGTGCTGGAAAAAACGGTGGGCTCGCACTACTACGTGGTTGGGAAAGTAAAAGCTTTTGATGTATTACAACTGGAAGTAAACAGCGGACTGTATGCAAAATTGATGCTTAAACTGTTCAAAAATTATCATTTTGACTACGTGGTCTGCACCACCCACACTAATGAAGTGGTCTGTGCGGTTGAGTTAGAAAAGTTAATTAGTGTTCGACAAGCCAATCCGGCTTGGTTGGAAATGCTAGAAAAACTAATGCAAGGCTTTTGCAGTAGTTCACAATTACCTAGATTGATTGTATCTGAACAGCGAGGCTATGATTTGAATGAACTGATCGAGCGGTTTGAGGCGGTGACAGCCGCGATAGAATTACCTATTCCAGATGAGGATAGCTATGTGTTGTAGGCTTGCATGATAATCTGACTGCTATCCTGACAGTCTGTACCTACTACCTACTACCTACTACCTACTACCTACTACCTACTACCTACTACCTACTACCTGCTTAAAGACATTTACCGACCGCTCGTCGATCAATAAATTTTTATAGTAAATATCATATTGGCACAGTGCTGCCAGAGAAAATAATAGTTAGATACCTCAGCATAACTTACCCGAGGGTATGATAACTGCGCTTGGTAATCCGGCGTTAAAAACCGGCTCAATATGCACATTTACACCAGTAATACCCATAAAGAAGGGCGCACTGTACCCAAAATGAGGGGCACACTGACTCCGCTATCTCGCCAGGTTTTTGCCTGGTATTACCTTCGCTGGCAACGTTATGCAGAGGTCTCAGTTAATTATTTTTTGAGCTTAGATATAAAAAAATTATTAACTAACATTACATGAAAATATGGGATAGCAACCAGCAAGCCAAAAGAGAACAGTGAAAAAGGCATGCTAGGCGAGAGACGTTTGAGTCCGTTCCCATCAATCAATAACACTAATACTCCCAAAATAGTAATTCCCAAGCCAATATGCGATAAATAAATAAACCTATTTTTTATTGAATGACCGCTGTTTAAAATCGTTTTTATAACAATATAAATCAGTGAAATCATGCTTAAAATGGAAAATATTAAAGTCACAGTATATAACGGCTCCGAAGCAGCCAGTAAAACTAGCGATAATAACAATAGAATGATTGTCGGCACTATTTCAATGCAGAGTAAAATTTTATTTAATAATGAGACTTTCATTGTATACCTGGCTCGCTAGTATTTATCGATAAACAGGGTTGAAGTGAGGTTTGCCCAATTGTTAGAGATGAGAGCTCTCTAGCCCCTCTAGTCTTTCAAGCAGTTCGAAATCCAAAGAGATATTAAGTCTTAATGGCAAGTTGTAGGCAAGAAAAATCCTAATCTTTTCATCAAAGTACGACATTGAAGGCAGTTCACCATGAGATTATTAGCCAACCGGTTTTTTATTGCAACAATCCTAGCCCGCATATTGCAT
>ASZJ01000177.1 GCA_000416275.1 Osedax symbiont Rs1 | reverse complement strand
GCATGAAAAATGGTAAGTTCCGCCCTATCCCTTGATAGAATAGGGTTTACCACAAAACTACTTCGGATGAAGTAACCCGGAACTTACCATGCCCAATTTTATACAATCCCCACTTAATTTCCACCCTGTTGACGGACTTACTGTACGCGCCAGTTTTGATGGTGGCTCTATGTCATCTGATTTTGGTGCAATACTGATGCGGGAGACGGCACTTCAAAGTCAACTGCTAACCAAACTTGCCGCTGCTATCAGCGACTCTCGCAGACAAACACATATCAAGCACTCTATGCAGGATCTCATTACTCAAAGAACTATCCAGCTTGCCTGTGGCTATGAAGATGCTAACGATTCTAACTCTCTACGCAAAGACCCTATGTTTAAACTGGCTCTGGGAAAAAAGCCATTAGACGAAGAACAAGATTTGGCCCACGGATCAACTTTCACTCGATTAGGCCAAAATGTTGATAGCAAAGATTTATACCGCATGGCTCAAGCGTTTATTGATCATTTCATGGATAGCTATAGCAAAGATCCCAGCATCATCATTCTTGATATGGATCACACTGAAGATCAAGTATATGGCCAACAAGAACTGGCATTGTTCAATCGTTATTACGGCCATTATGGCTATCTGCCACTTACCATTTTTGAGGGTTTTAGCGGGAAGTTGATTGGTACCTATCTTCGTCCAGGTAAACGCCCTACAGGGGCAGAAAATGCGATGATAATGAAACGCGTTATACAACAAATTAGATCGCGCTGGGCCAACGTTCACATCGTTTTACGTGGCGACGGCCACTTCTCCAACCCTGAATTAATGCAATTAAGTCAAGATGATGACAACATGGACTTTATCTTTGGTGTGCCCGGTAATAAAGCGTTGTCTCCCATGGCGAGTTCTTTACTAACAGCCGCTAAACACTGCCTTGATGAGAAGCGCCACAACGCAAAGTTGGTAGGTCAACCAGAACCCTATAAAGTGCGCTTATATGACGAGTTAGACTATAAAGCCAAAAGCTGGATGGGTATTGAATGTCGTTTAATTGTAAAAGCAGAAGTGAACCTGCTAGGCAAGAACCCTCGTTATATTGTCACCTCTATTACCAATGCCAGTCCTGAGACCCTGTACTGTGATTTTTATTGCGCTCGAGGACAAGACGAAAATTTCATCAAGCAGCTGAAAAATGATATGGCCTGTGATCGCACTTCTGATCAAGGCTTTTTGGCAAATCAATTGCGGCTTTTCTACTCTGCTGCGGCCTATGTATTAATGCATGAATTCCGATTAGAAACATTAAAGGGTACGGTATTAGAGCGAGCAGAAATGGGTACAATACGCTTAAAACTATTCAAAATTGCGGTGCGAATTGTTCAGTATAAAGATAGAGTGAAACTGATGTTGCCAAGTTCTTGCCCCGTTTCTGAATTGCTAAAACGCGTCACTGACATTCTTTATTCCAGCAGACTCCTCAAACCTGGATAGCCCTGCATCTTGATAAAATTCAGAGTTTACAACACGAGCATTGAGGTTCGAGGGCAGCGTTTGGCTTCCGACTACGAGTTGTTCGAAAAACAACCAGTTCGGTGTACTTAGCTCCACTAAAAGTTTCTGAAATTTTAGATCTACCCAGCGGCTTAAGAAAAATTTGCAAGGCACTGCTATAAATGGAGTGACTATTGTCAAGTGACTAGTTGGTGC
>ASZJ01000176.1 GCA_000416275.1 Osedax symbiont Rs1 | reverse complement strand
AAAATTTGCAAGGCACTGCTATAAATGGAGTGACTATTGTCAAGTGACTAGTTGGTGCAACATGCGGGCTAGGTTATAAATATTTCGGTTGGATTTATTGCGCGGATCCGCATCTAGGGATTGTGTAGGCATTACGACTTGGGCAGGATCATGAAACGTGACCGAGTGCTGATTTACTACAATTGGTTTTTGTTAGCAGCCGTCTAAATTGATGACTTTAAAGTGATTGCAGAGTATGGAATATTGGTTCTATGCTGGAGCTTATAAATCTTAACTGCGCTTATAGATTCAGTGGGTGTTTTATAGCTGCTGTAGATTCATTGGTTTGCGCTGAACTGTTCAGTGAAAGCCCTGATTCAGGGCTAAGCCTGGTATAGGATAAAGGGACTTTACCTCTTTGATGTAGATATCGCTCTGTCGGAGTCGATATTCTTTTAATGTCGATCATTAAGTAATAATTCAAATTTGATATTTCTCATCTTGCGGCTAACTGATAATTAGTTATGAAAAGTACTATGGGTGTACGCAAAGTAAATATTTTGGACTAGTCTTAGATATAACAATAATTGTCTGACCTGAGTCGGTGGCTTCAAAGTGAATACAGAGTGTGAAATATTGGATTTGCAGTGGAATTGAAAAATATTTGCTGCGACCGTAGGCTCAGCGAATATTTTCCTAAATGCTGCCGAATCAATAGCTTGTGCTATGTGGTGTAGTGAAGTCACTGATTCAGGTCTGAATAAAAAAAGTAATGATTAAGTATAACTTTACGCGTTTATTAGCTTGGTGAGTGTTATAAGAGGTTGAAAATGAATGAAATTTTGTTCGCTGAAGAGACTGTAGAAGAAACGTTCGTTATGCCGTGGAAAGTCTTAATTGTAGATGATGATGAAGGCGTACATACGATCACTAAATCTGTGTTGAAAAATCAAGTGATTGATGGTCGAGGGATTGAGTTTTATAGTGCTTTTAGCGGAGCTGAGGCAATAGAAGTATTATCAAATATTAGTGATATCGCGGTAATTTTCCTCGATGTAGTGATGGAAACTAACGAAGCGGGCTTAGAGGCTTGTCGTCGGATTAGAGATGAGTTGAAAAATGATTTAGTGCGTATAATTTTACGTACCGGGCAGCCGGGCTCTGCACCAGAAAACGAAGTGATAATTAAATATCGGATCAATGATTATAAGGAAAAAACTGACTTAACTGCCTCTAAGCTTTTTTCGTGTATGGTGACAGCCATTCGCTCATACCAAGACTTAATTAATTTAGAACAAAGTAAGTTAGGTCTTAAAAAAGTTATTGAAGCAACCAAAACTATTACTAAAAAGAAGTCGATCGGTCTGTTCTTAGAAGGTATTTTAGATCAGCTGGTTTTTATTTTAGATTCGAGTGGAAGTAATGTAAGCCCAGAGAGAAATCGTTGTTACACGATTGAGTGTAAGGCTGATAAGCGCTATCGAGTGATGTCCGTGATGTCAGACTTAGCAATCGCTAAAGACAATCAATTTGCTGATTTGCCGATGGATATACAAACTATCATTACCGATTGTCATCGAGAGCGCTGCAACACTATTCGTGGCAATTTATATGCGGGGCACTTTAATTTTGGTAAAGAGCAGAGTTATATTTTTTGCTTGGCTGGCAGTCATGAGCTACAAGAAATAGATAAAAATTTACTTAATATTTTTTCTGGTAACATCAATATAGCACTGGATAATTTATTCCTAAATGAAGAGATTATTAATACTCAGAAAGAGCTGATTGAAAAATTGGGCGAGGTGGTAGAAAAACGTTCAAGTGAGGCGTCGCAACACGTTAAGAGGGTTGCAGAATTCTCTTATTTATTGGCCCTGGATGCCGGTTTAAATGAGTTAGATGCAAGGCTGCTAAACTCTGCTTCACCGATGCATGATATCGGTAAAGTAGGAATTCCTGACGCTATCCTACTAAAGCCTGGCAAGCTGACGGTGGAAGAATTTGAAATAATGAAAACCCATGCCCAAATAGGCTATGAGATTTTTAATTCATCGGATCGTAGTTTACTTAAAGCGGCTGCATTAATAGCGATAGATCATCACGAAAAATGGGACGGGTCGGGTTATCCAAACGGTAAAAAAGCTGAAGATATTCATATCTACGGACGTATTACAGCTGTCGCTGATGTGTTTGATGCACTATACCATCACCGTTGTTATAAGCCTGCTTGGCCGATTGAAAAAATTGTAGATCTATTTAAAGATCAGAAAGGGATTCACTTTGATCCATTGCTAGTGGATCTGGTATTAAATGATTTGGATAAGTATGTAGCCGTAGTGAATGTCGATTAATCAATATCCTCAATCGGTGGCTTTAAGTGAATGCAGATACGAAAAATACTGATGCGCTGTGCTCCTGTAATGCAGTCACTGACTGATGAGCATCAGCAATAGCCGTTGAATTGAGATTTTAGGTGGTTTTCTGTTGCCGCTGGTCAAATTTAGGGGTGACAGCTGATACCGAATTATTTAGCCCCGCGGATTGGTAATATGGAGCTGCTTAAAAATCAGTTCAATATGCAATTTATCAGTGATAAACCTGAAAAACAGTGTTGTTCTAGCTGTAGGTTGTCGCTCGTCAGTATATAGCGATCTTTTTTCTTTTTCTTTTGCTTTTGCTTCTGCCCAGTCCATCTTCCAGCCGCACTTAAAAAATTATTTAAGTGCTTGGCGGATTATTATCTCACCTTGGTTTTCTAACGCCTGCAAATGATCGCTGACAAATTGTACGTGCTCGGTAGCTGCCTTGAGTGCTTTCTTCGCGGATTTATTGCGAATAGCTTGGTGAATAAGTAAATGCTGGCGGTCCATTTTTATTTTCAGGGCATCGATCGGGTATAGATTGGTGATTGAAGCTTGTACTGAATGCGATAGTAATTCTTCTAAACTGGCCAATAAATGCATTAAAAATGGATTGTGAGAAGCTTGTGCGATGGTTTTATGGAAGGTTTGATCACAATCGGCAAAAGTTTTCGGGGTGGCGTTCTCAAGTGCCTTAAAGGCTTTTTCTAATAGGTAGAGATCTTTTGTGGTAGCTCTCTGCGCCGCTAAACTAGCGGCTTGGCCTTCAAGTTGAGTACGCACTTCATTAAAATCATACAGAGTGCGGCTGTGGTCATAATACCATTGGATGAAGGGGCTATTGGTTTGCAGCGGCTGAATGATTTCTGCGACGAAAGAGCCTTTGCCATGCAAAGTCGCTATCAGCCCCCTACCTTGTAACACCCTCAATGCCTCGCGGACTGCTGCGCGTGACACTTTTAATTTGTTACACAACTGTCGTTCAGAGGGGATTTTTTGCGAGGGTAGCAAGTCCCCATCTAGGATGAGTTTTTCAATATAATCGGCTATCGCCTTCGAAATACAGCGACTCGTATCTAGTAATGAAGACAACATGCACCCCTTAAAAATCAGCATTTGATAGTATTCATTGTATAAAAACTGGTCAGACCAGTGCAAATAATACTGGAATAAATCAGCAAAAAATTACAGCATGAGCATCACTATCCACTATCCACTATCCACTATCCACTATCCACTATCCACAATCCTGATATATAGAAGGTGTTCAAATTGTTAACCATAAAACGACTGTCTATTGAAGATGCGCTTCAACTAATCGCAGGGGCGCGTGCCAGAGCCCGGCAAATTTCGGTGCCTATGTGTATTGCGGTGAGCGATGAGTCCGGTAACTTAATTGCATTTGAGCGCATGGATGGAGGAAAGAGTAGCAGCGTGGTGGTGGCGCAAGATAAAGCCTTTACCGCTGGTGCTGCTCGCAAGGCAACCCATGAATATAATGCAGTCTGTGTGCCTGGCAACTTAGCTTTCGGCATTCATACTGAGCACGGTGGACGGCTTTCTACAGTAGGTGGAGGGCTACCTGTATATTCGGATGAAGTAGTGGTCGGTGGTATTGGGGTAAGTTCAGGTACACCTCAGCAAGACTTAGAGTGTGCTCAAGCCGCGGTTGAGTTCTTTGCAAAAATATACCCATAGGTAGTTATCGATGGTTGACTCGAGCGTAAAAAACATTTCTAAACAACAGCTCGCTAAGCTCTTTAAAACATTTATAAACCCAGATTTTGTGATTGTTGATAGTGAGACACAAAAGCCGTATGAGTGTGATGGGTTAAGTATGTACTGTGAAATGCCGATGCTGGTGGTGCTGCCGGAACGGATTAGCGAAGTACAAAAAGTCCTTAGGATTTGTCATCAGTATAATATTCCGATCGTGCCGAGGGGAGCAGGTACCGGGCTTTGTGCCGGTGCTATGCCCAGTGCCAGTGGGGTGGTGTTATCGATGGCTAAGTTTGACCAAATTATTGCTATCGACCCGCTAGCACGTACCGCTAGACTAGAACCTGGTGTGACTAATCTCGCGATTAGCGAGGCCGCCAGTGAATTCGGTTTGTACTATGCCCCCGATCCCTCCTCACAGGTCGCCTGTACAATTGGCGGTAATGTAGCTGAAAATTCTGGGGGGGTTCACTGTCTAAAATACGGTCTAACTATTCACAATGTACTGCGGCTGAAAATATTAACTGTCGAAGGTGATTTACTTACCTTTGGCAGTGAGGGGCTAGATTGTGCTGGGTTGGACATGTTGGCTATATTTATCGGTTCCGAAGGTTTATTGGGGGTCGTGACTGAGGTCTTAGTAAAGCTCTTGCCAGTGCCGGAAAAAGCTCAAGTAGTAATGGCGGGCTTCGGTACCATTGTTGCAGCGGGCGATGCGGTAGCGGCCGTCATTGCACAGGGTATTATTCCAGCCGGGCTAGAAATGATGGATGAGCATGCGATTATCGCCGCAGAAGCTTACGTTAATGCCGGTTATCCGCTTGAGTCGAAAGCGCTGTTGCTCTGTGAGTTAGATGGTACTGAAGGTGAAGTCGAGCAATACATTGCGGTTGTCGCCGGAATATTTAAAGACTTGGGGGCGCAGAGCATTCGCATTTCCAGCAGTGCAGCGGAAAGAGCCTTGCTGTGGCAGGGGCGAAAATCTGCGTTCCCGGCGATCGGGCGAATCTCCCCTGATTATTACTGTATGGACGGCACTATTCCCCGGGGACAGTTAGCCAATGTATTAACTGCAATGGAGCGGCGAGCCAGTGCTCTAGGGTTGCGAGTTGCCAATGTTTTTCACGCGGGAGATGGTAACTTGCATCCGCTAATCCTATTTGATGATAGCGTGCCGGGCGAGTTCCAGAAAGCAGAGCAGCTCGGTGCTTGGATTCTGGAGTACTGCGTTGCAGTGGGCGGGAGTATTACCGGAGAGCATGGGGTCGGTGTGGAAAAAATTCGGCAAATGCCGATTCAATTCACAGATCGAGAAATTGCCCAGTTTCATGCGCTAAAGAATGCTTTTGACCCGCTGGCTACGTTGAATCCCGGCAAGGGAATTCCGCTGCTAAAAAACTGCCAAGAGTATCGTGCGCTTCGGCAAATCCATAGCGGAGAGCAGCTGTAATGGCAGATTTAACTCAACAGCTGATTGTCAGTATTAAGCAGGCATATCGGACCAGGCAAGCGATTAATATTGTCGGAGCTAATAGCAAGCCATTTTTGGGGCGACAAATACCGGCTGAAAAATTGTCTGTAGCCGAGCACCGGGGGATTTTAAAATATCAACCAGTAGAGTTGGTGATAACAGCTCGTGCCGGTACGCCAGTGCAGGAGATACAGCAGGCGCTAGCGGAGCATCGTCAAATGCTAGCTTTTGAGCCCGGCCTATTTAAGCAGTCCTGCAATAGTCAAGTTAGTGCTCGCTCGGCAACTATTGGCGGAACACTGGCCGCTAACCTGTCGGGGCCGGCCCGGCCATGGTCGGGATCAATCAGAGACATGGTGCTCGGCGTTAAATTGATAAATGGCAGGGCCGAATTGCTTAATTTTGGTGGTCAAGTAATGAAGAATGTGGCGGGCTATGATTTGGCTCGCGCTCAAGCAGGTGCTTTAGGTACCTTGGGGCTGATCACTGAAATTAGCTTAAAAGTACTGCCGATGCCGGAAATGCTGAGGTACTTGCAGTTGGACATAGAAGAGACGCTGGCGATTCAGTTAATGAATCAATTAAGTGCCACCGCAAAGCCGATTAATGGCGCCTGCTGGATGGCAAAAAAATTATACATTCGCCTGGCAGGGGCAGAGAAAAGTGTCCTGCAGTGTGTGAATCAATGGACAGAGGAATTTGGCTTTGTCGCGGCGAAGGATCGGCTGTTTTGGTCGCAGCTAACTCAGTACCAGCTGCCGATACAGCAAACCACAGTTCAGTTGTGGAGATTTTCAGTTCGCTCATCAGCGCCTTCTTTAGGGCTCGCTGGGCCGCAGTTGATTGACTGGGGAGGCGCTTTGCGTTGGGTGGCTGGAAACTATGATTATAAAGAGCTGCAGAATATTGCAGAGCGCGCTGGCGGCACCGTGGCTCTGTGGAGTGGCGGTGATAGATGCAGCGAAATAAATCATCCTTTGACACCGGCAATGCAGGTATTGCAGCAGCGCATAAAACGCTCTTTTGACCCGTGCAATATCTTAAATCCCGGTCGTTTATACACTTACTTGTAATGTCCTGAAACGGCAGTCTGCAGGAGCAAGCAATGCATACAAAAGTTCATCAAGTGTTCGCTAAGAGTACCCAGTCGGAAGCCGCTAAAGCTATCATCGCTAAATGTGTACACTGTGGTTTCTGTACCGCTGCCTGCCCAACGTACCAAGAGCTAAAAGATGAAAGGGATGGCCCAAGAGGTCGCATATATTTAATCAAACAGTTTTTAGAGACAGGCTCTCTGACCGAAAAATCGCGACTGCATTTAGATCGCTGTCTGACCTGTAGAAGTTGTGAAACTGCCTGCCCATCGGGGGTTGAATATGGGCGTCTGATTGATATAGCTCGAGGGCTGAGCGAGCAATTTTTGCCACGCTCAAACTGGCAAAAAATTCAGCGTTGGGGTCTGGCGAGAATACTACCGAATAGCCAACTATTCGCACAGCTGTTGTTTGTTGGGCGTGCCTTGAAGCCGCTGCTGCCAGAAAAAATACAGCAAAAAATTCCCGCTTTACGCAGTGCCTCCCCCTGGCCCAGCACCAGTCATCAGCGAGTGATGATATTACTGGCGGGCTGCGCGCAATCGGTAACGGCGCCTAATACCAATGCCGCCACCGCACGGGTTTTAGATAAATTGTCGATCAGTGTCGTTGAATCCCCGCAAGCTGGATGTTGCGGGGCGGTAAATTATCACCTAGCTGAAGAGCAGCAAGCTCTGGCGAAAATGAAAGTAAACATAGATGCATGGTGGCCGGCGATTGAGGCGGGGGCTGAAGCAGTGCTGATGACAGCCTCCGGTTGTGGTGCAATGATTAAAGAATATGGCTATTTAATGGCCGAGGATCCAAAGTACGCAGCTAAGGCCAAGCGAATTAGTGGATTGTGCAAAGATCTATCGCAAGTGTTAAACGAAGCTGATTTATCGGCGCTGACTGCAGTTCAAGGTAGCGTGGAAAAAGGCCAGAAGATTGCCTACCACTGTCCCTGTACGCTGAAAAATGCGTTGCGCCAGGGCGGGGCGGTAGAGCAAGTGTTGAAAAAATTCAACATTGAATTGGCTGAGGTTAAAGAATCGTCGGGTTGTTGTGGTTCAGCCGGTACCTATTCTATCCTGCAGTCAGCGCTAAGTCAGAAGTTGCTGGCTAAAAAGTTACAATCGTTAACCGAGCACCACCCAACCAGGATAGTCACAGCCAATATAGGTTGCCAGCTACATCTGCAAAGCACTGCCAAAATACCGGTAGATCACTGGATTGAATTGATCGATGAGTTAATCCGTTAGCAGGTATCCCTTTAAGAGCTACACAGGGTGCTAAAGTAGCGGAGCTTCAAATGAAGGGCTGAGGATCTCGCTTGGATAGAGATTGAGCTAGGAAATTGATCGCTAGAGGGGGTAATGTTAAAATTTGCTATTCTAAATGCAGACAACTACGCTTAGGGAGCCTCTGTACGGCCCGTGTGTGAGTTGTTCAGAGGCTCCTTATAACGAACACAGTAAAATTAACTATAGTACTGACACCAGGTAAAAATCATACAATAGACCGGTGGATAAAATCCGTTAAAGAAGTACTTAATTGTTGCAGCGTGAATCCTGTGAGTCCCGTAGCTTGAGCGACAACAACGAGCAAAATCAGGGCCGTAAATCTATCATAAATTGGATTATTCTCGCTATGATCAGCTAAGCTCGGCATTTGCTAGGGAAATAAAGTGTGTATGAGGGTATAATTAAATTTCTGAGTGCCGTAGAGAAATAAATTAACGGTCTAAAAGCTTGCTAAACAGCGAATAAATTTGAGAAAAAAAAGTGATATTCTAATCGATGGTGAAGAGTTTAGAAAAAAAGCCACAGAAAATTACTAATCTCCCTGCAATTCCTATAAGATAGGCAGCATTTTTTAACTGGCGCCATTTAAAGTCGCTTGGAACAATAAACTTTAAAATTAGGGAATTTTGATTCAATGAGTAATAAATCCTTCGTTCGTCAGCGCATTTGTATTTATGCAGGACAAGATGTTGACCCGGATAATGATGAGCAAGTAGGTAACATTCTTCGGTTTAAATTAGGTATTAAATTACCACAACGTACATCGATGGATGATTCCTTGTCTTCATCTACCAGTGATCATGAAATTATTACATTGATCAAAAAATATCGAGCCATGCGCTAAAGCTTCGATTTAAACAAGCACCTTGATTTTTAAGGTGCTAATTATTTCACTTCTCAGATAATCTACAGCGCTAGATTTAAGTTCTGATAGTAACTGCGCTCTAGTCGGTCTTT
Source organism: Osedax symbiont Rs1 (assembly GCA_000416275.1). Classification (GTDB taxonomy): domain Bacteria; phylum Pseudomonadota; class Gammaproteobacteria; order Pseudomonadales; family Balneatricaceae; genus Rs1. Next base: position 20,234 of record ASZJ01000176.1, on the reverse strand, counting down.
AAAAGTCGGTTGAGTGGTGGCTGTGTACTTGATTTAGTCGCTCCGCTAGTCATGCTGCTGGGATTCACGGGTTCTGCTGTGGTCCAGTGCATTGCATGAATGCGCGATTAGCTAGTGTTCAATGTTAATAAATACCTCCTCATAAGCTGTGCCTAATGCAGTGTCTTCGCGCAGCTAAAAATCAGTAATATCTAACGCCTAATTAATTACCTCTAAATTTCCGCAGTTACTGTGGCTGTCGATGGTCGCCTTTGCTGTGCTTTGCAGCGGCTCTCCAGTTGTTTGCTAAACTAGCAAAAATACAAGTTCAGGATGCTTTGGCGAGTGCCGGGTACTGTTTTTGATTCTGCCGAAGTGCTAGATAGAAAAATCTTGGGTTTGTTTAGAGGTTGCTAAAAGAGGCTCTTGGTGCTCTTTGTGTAGTTTTTTTACTGGGTCGTGCTGTTTTGAAAAAATTAAGAATTATCAGCAGTGCGTACCACTTTAGTAATGATTGCTCGAGCAATAATGAAAGGGGCGAGATAGCCGGGCAGGTAGATTTAAGGTTTTTGCCAGGAAGTTGTTGGGTTCGCTTATTTGGTCCTGAATCAGTGGCTTCACTGTGCCGCATAGCGCAAGCTATTGATTCTACAGCGGTTAGAAAAAATACCCGCTGAATCTAGGGGTGCCGCTAAGATTTTTCAATTCCACGGTAGAGCCAATATCTTGCACGCTGTATTCACTTTGAAGTCACGGATTCAGGTGGGTGAGTCAAATGGTTGTTTAACTAAGCGGTAACGTTAACGTGGATGGCGAATTCAAAGAGAGAATTATCTGGTTTTGAACGCTGTAGGCCTCTCAAAGGGTGAATGATGGTAGCTGCGAGAAGTTTAGTGTCGCTATGGTTAAAAAACATACCAATATAGTTTGACTCTTGGCGTAGAGATGAGTAAAATTCGCGTCCCTTTCTAAGAAGGGGAGGCAGCTAGCTGTCTATCTAAAACTTAAATAAGTGTGATCAGAATGCAAAACCAGAAAATCAGAATTCGTCTGAAAGCGTTTGATCATCGCCTGATTGATACCTCGGCGCAAGAAATCGTAGATACTGCGAAGCGTACGGGTGCACAGGTGCGTGGTCCGATCCCTCTTCCTACTCGCAAAGAACGCGTAACAATATTGACTTCACCGCATGTAAACAAAGATGCACGTGATCAATATGAAATACGTACTCATAAGCGCGTTCTAGATATCGTTGAGCCAACGGAAAAAACTGTTGATGCTCTAATGAAGCTAGATCTTGCTGCAGGTGTGGAAGTTCAGATTAGCTTAGGCTAGTCAACGCGCTCAGAATATTTATTTAAAATGAAGCGCTATTTGTGGAAGGCTCCTGAAATGGGCCACCGTAGTGGGTTACAGTCCCGTACACAACTGGCAAGAGGATATAAAATGTCTGTAGGTTTAATCGGACGAAAAGCGGGTATGACTCGCGTCTTCACTGAAGATGGGGTCTCCGTGCCAGTCACGGTCATCGAGGTGGATCCGAACCGTGTTACACAGGTCAAAACAGCGGAAACTGATGGTTATCAAGCTATTCAAGTGACTACTGGTTCTGTTAAGACTAACCGTCTTAACAAGCCGAAAGCAGGTCACTATGCTAAAGCCAACGTAGAAGCGGGCCGCGGTTTATGGGAGTTCCGCCTGTCGGGTGATGAAAGTATCAACGTTGGTGATTCGCTAACTGTTGAGCGCTTTGAGGTAGGTCAGAAAGTTGATGTTACTGGAACGTCTAAAGGTAAAGGCTTCCAGGGTGCAGTTAAGCGTTGGAATTTCCAAATGCAAGACGCCACTCACGGTAACTCGCTTTCTCATCGTGCCCCAGGTTCAATCGGCCAATGTCAAACACCTGGTCGTGTTTGGAAAGGCAAGAAAATGGCAGGTCAAATGGGCAACGTGCAAAGCACAGTACAAACTCTAGAAGTTATACGTGTTGATGTAGAGCGTGGCTTGTTATTGATCAAAGGTGCTGTACCAGGTTCAACTGGCGGTAACGTAATTGTTAAACCAGCTGTGAAAGTTGGCGCCTAAGGAGACTTGAAATGAACCTAAATCTAACTGGAACTACAGGATCGGTCGAAGTATCCGATGCTACGTTCGGTAAGGACTTTAACGAGGCACTTGTTCATCAAGTTGTCACAGCTTATTTAGCTGGTGCTCGTCAAGGTACCAAAGCACAAAAGACTCGCTCAGATGTCCGAGGCGGTGGCGCTAAGCCATTCCGTCAGAAAGGTACTGGTCGTGCACGTGCCGGTACTATCCGCTCGCCACTATGGCGTTCAGGTGGTACTACATTTGCTGCTCGCCCTCGCGATTTTAGCCAGAAAGTAAACAAGAAAATGTATCGCGCAGCAATGCGTTGCATCTTGTCTGAGCTAGTTCGTCAAGATCGTTTAGTAGTAGTAGAGCAGTTCTCGGTCGATGCACCGAAAACTAAGCAGTTCATCGCCATGATGGATGAGTACAGTTTGCAAAATGCGCTTCTGATCACTGAAGATGTAGAAATGAACTTATACTTAGCTGCTCGTAACGTGCCACACGTTGATGTTCGCGATGCTGCTGGAATTGATCCAGTAAGCTTAGTTGGCTTCGATAAAGTGCTAGTTACTGTTGCTGCGCTGAAGAAAATTGATGAGGTGTTATCATGAATCAGGAGCGCCTATATCAAGTACTACTCGGCCCACACATTTCAGAAAAGGCAACTATTATAGCTGACGCAAGCCAGCAAGTTGTATTTCGTGTGGCTAAAAACGCTACTAAACCTGAAATCAAAGAAGCTGTTGAGAAATTGTTTAACGTATCTGTTAAGCGTGTAAATGTTCTCAACGCAAAAGGTAAGACCAAACGCACTGCAAACGGCCTAGGCAAGCGCAGTGACGTACGCAAGGCATATGTTTGTCTAGCGGATGGCTCTGAAATTGATTTCCTAGGGGAATAAGGGGCTAACAAATGGCTATTATTAAGACAAAGCCGACCTCTGCTGGACGTCGCCACTTGGTTAAAGTTGTCACTGCAGATCTGCATAAAGGCAAACCTTTAGCTTCGTTGGTTGAGAAGAAAAGCAAGAGCGGTGGACGTAACAACAACGGTCGCATTACGACTCGTCACATTGGTGGCGGTCATAAGCAGCATTACCGTATGGTTGATTTTCGTCGCAATAAAGAAGGTATTCCAGCGACTGTTGAGCGCATAGAATACGATCCAAACCGTTCAGCACATCTTGCATTGCTTTGCTATGCAGATGGTGAGCGTCGTTATATTATCGCTCCAAAAGGCGTTAGTGCAGGTGATAAATTGGTTTCTGGCCCACAAGCTGAAATCAAGGCTGGTAACAGCATGCCAATCCGCAATATGCCTTTAGGTTCTGTGATTCACTGTGTTGAGCTTAAGCCTGGTAAGGGTGCGCAAATCGCGCGTTCTGCTGGTACTTACGCACAGCTAGTTGCCCGTGAAGGAATGTACGCTACCCTGCGTCTTCGTTCAGGCGAAATGCGCAAAGTACTCGTAGAGTGCATTGCAACTTTCGGTGAAGTTGGTAACGGTGAGCACAGCCTTCGTCGTCTGGGTAAAGCTGGTGCTAAGCGCTGGCGTGGTGTTCGTCCTACCGTTCGCGGTGTGGCAATGAACCCAGTCGATCACCCACATGGTGGTGGTGAAGGTCGTACCTCTGGTGGTCGTCATCCTGTAACTCCATGGGGCGTACCTACTAAGGGCTATAAAACACGTAAGAACAAGCGTACTGACAAGTTAATCGTCCGTCGCCGTTCTGCTAAGTAATTAATTGAGGATATAGCTGTGCCACGTTCACTGAAGAAAGGTCCATTTATTGACCTTCACCTGTTGAAAAAGGTAGAAGCTGCAGTTGCATCAGGCGAAAAGAGACCAATCAAGACTTGGTCTCGTCGCTCGACTATCTTTCCACACTTTGTTGGATTGACAATTGCAGTTCACAACGGCCGCCAGCACGTTCCAGTTTTCGTAACTGAAGACATGGTCGGCCATAAATTAGGCGAATTTGCAGGAACACGAACTTATCGTGGACATGCTGCAGATAGAAAAGCCAAACGCTAAGGGGATAATGATGGAAGTCGCTGCAAAATTAAACGGCGCTCGCATTTCTGCTCAGAAAGTGCGTTTGGTAGCCGATCAAATTAGAGGTAAGTCAATTGCAGAGGCGCTGGACATTTTAACGTTCAGCCCTAAAAAAGCTGCAGTCATCGTCAAGAAGGTGTTGGAGTCTGCAATTGCAAACGCTGAACACAATGAAGGCGCTGATGTTGATGAGCTTCGAGTGTCTACAATCTTCGTTGATGAAGGTGTGACAATGAAGCGTATTAGTCCGCGTGCTAAAGGGCGTGCTGATCGCATCCTTAAGCGTAACTCTCACATCACCGTCAAGGTGTCTGATTAAGCGCTAGGAGACTTATTATGGGTCAAAAAGTACATCCAACGGGTATCCGTCTTGGTATTGTTAAAGATCATACTTCTGTATGGTACGCAGACAAAGGCGATTACGCTGTTAAGTTATTAAGTGATCTTAAAGTACGTAAGTACTTAGAAGAGAAGCTAGTTAATGCATCTGTAAGTCGCATCGAAATCGAGCGTCCTGCACAAAATGCAAAAATCACCATTTTTACTGCACGTCCTGGGATTGTGATCGGTAAGAAAGGTGAAGATGTAGAGAAGCTACGTAATGCTTGCTCTAAGATGATGGGCGTTCCCGCTCATATCAACATCGAAGAAATTCGCAAGCCTGAGCTAGATGCTAAACTTGTTGCGCAATCCGTTGCCAGCCAGTTAGAGCGTCGAGTCATGTTCCGTCGTGCTATGAAGCGCGCAGTGCAAAACGCTATGCGTTTAGGCGCTAAAGGAATCAAGATTCAGGTTGGCGGTCGTTTGGGGGGTGCAGAGATTGCTCGTTCTGAGTGGTATCGTGAAGGACGTGTGCCATTGCATACATTCCGTGCAGATATCGATTACTCAAATTACGAAGCGCACACGACATACGGTGTGATCGGCATTAAAGTTTGGATCTTTAAGGGTGAAATCTTGGGAGGTCTCGAAGAAGTTCGTGCACTTCGTAAGTCAGCTCCTAAAAAGAAGTCTAAGTGAGGTAGAGATCAATGCTACAACCTAAACGACTAAAATTCCGCAAGATGATGAAAGGTCGCAACCGCGGCCTTGCACAGCGCGGTTCCAAGATTAGCTTTGGTGAAATTGGACTTAAAGCGACAGGTCGCGGACGAATTACTGCCCGTCAGATCGAAGCTGCTCGTCGTGCTATGACACGTCACGTAAAGCGTGGTGGTAAAATTTGGATTAGAATATTTCCAGACAAGCCAATTACTAACAAACCGCTTGAAGTGCGTATGGGTAAAGGTAAGGGTAATGTTGAATACTGGGTTTGCCAGATTCAGCCTGGCCGTGTACTTTTTGAAATGAGTGGTGTTCCTGATGATTTAGCGATAGAAGCTTTCAAGCTTGCTGCCGCTAAATTGCCGCTGGCAACAACCATCGTCAAACGGACGGTAATGTAATGAAAGCGAACGATTTGCGTGAAAAAAATCCAGAAGAACTACAGCAGCAGTTGTTAGATCTTCTGAAAGACCAGTTTAATTTGCGTATGCAAAAGTCTTCTGGTCAGTTGACTCAATCTCACCTTCTCAAGCAGACCAAACGTGACATTGCTCGCGTTCGTACTCTGCTTAATGAAAAAGTCGGCGAGCTGAGTTTGATCAGTAAAGAAGGTGATAAATAATGAGCGCTGAAAAACGTACAAAAACTGTCGTTGGTCGTGTTGTCTCTGACAAGATGGACAAAACAATCACTGTTCTGGTTGAACGTACCGAGAAGCACCCTATATATGGGAAGTTCATGAAGCGTTCCTCCAAAATGCACGCTCACGATGAGAAAAATGAGTGCCGTGAAGGGGATCTTGTAACGATCGCTGAAACACGTCCTTATTCCAAGACTAAAACTTGGGTACTCGTAAGCATTGAAGAAAGTGCTGCGAAGGTGTAGAATACGCCCTCGCTCCATTTGATTGGCAGGAAAATTAGCTAAATTGTTGATTTTTCTGCCCATATAAAAAATTTGGAGTAAATCATGATTCAAACAGAATCAATGCTTGATGTTGCTGATAACAGCGGCGCCAAGCGAGTACAGTGTATTAAAGTCTTAGGTGGATCCCACCGTCGTTACGCACGTATCGGCGACATTATTAAAATTACTGTAAAGGAAGCAATTCCACGCGGTAAGGTTAAGAAAGGTCAAGTGCTTAATGCTGTAGTAGTGCGTACCCGTAAAGGTGTTCGTCGTCCAGATGGTTCAGTGATCCGTTTTGATGTAAATTCAGCGGTTCTATTGAACGCGAACAACGACCCGTTAGGTACTCGTATTTTTGGTCCAGTAACTCGTGAACTACGTACAACGAAGTTTATGAAAATCATTTCCCTGGCGCCTGAAGTGCTTTAAAGCTCAGTTTAATAATAAACTGAAGTTTTGTTAAAACGCCAACACCGTAAGGTTCTGGCGTTTTTCGGCATGAGCAGGTAGTAGGAAGCGATAAAGGTATATTATGCTTAAGATTAAAGGCGACGACGAAGTAATCGTTATTGCAGGAAGAGACAAGGGAAAGCGTGGCAAAGTAATGCGCATTCTTGAAAACGATCTATTGATCGTTTCTGGTATCAACATGGTAAAGAAGCACGTTAAGCCAAACCCGCAGGCACAGCAGCCGGGTGGTATTATCGAGAAAGAAGCGACTATCGCTGTTTCTAACGTTGCGATCTTTAACCCTGCCACTGGCAAGGGTGACCGTGTTGGCTTCAAGAAGCTTGAAGATGGTACGAAAGTTCGCTTCTTCAAATCTAACGGCGAAGTAGTCGGTAAATAAGGAGCAAATACCATGTCTAGATTAAAAGAGCTTTACGCTGATCAAGTAAAAAGCAAATTAAAAGAAGAGTTGAGTAGCCCGAACATTATGGCTGTTCCTCGCTTAACCAAAATCACTCTTAATATGGGTGTTGGTGAAGCAATCGCAGACAAGAAGCAAATGGAGCATGCCGTTAAAGACATGACTCAAATTGCTGGTCAAAAGCCTGTTGTTACTTTAGCGCGTAAGTCCATCGCTGGATTTAAAGTGCGTGAAGAGTGGCCTATCGGTTGTAAAGTAACACTTCGCGGACAGCAAATGTGGGAATTCCTAGACCGTTTAATCGATGTGTCTATCCCTCGTATTCGTGATTTCCGTGGTTTAAATCCTAAATCTTTCGATGGCCGTGGCAACTACAGCATGGGTATTAAAGAGCAAATTATCTTCCCGGAAATTGACTTTGATAAAGTTGATAAGATCCGTGGAATGGATATTACCATCACCACCACTGCTAAGAATAATGAAGAGGGTCGTGCATTGCTGACTGCTCTGAATTTTCCATTCAAAAAGTGATAGGGGTTTAAAAAATGGCTAAGACATCTATGATCGCACGCGAAGCTAAGCGCACTAAATGTGTTGCTAAGTATGCTGTTAAGCGTGATGCATTAAGAGAAATCATTAAAAGTGTTAACTCTTCAGATGAAGAACGTTGGGAAGCAACTGTTGCCCTGCAAAAATTACCGCGTGACTCTAGTGCTTCTCGCCAGCGTAACCGCTGTCAGATTACTGGTCGTCCACACGGCGTCTACCGTAAGTTTGGCTTGAGCCGCATGAAGTTGCGTGAAGCTGCGATGCGCGGTGATGTTCCAGGTTTAAAGAAGGCTAGCTGGTAATAACCGGCTAGATAATGATAAGCACGGTGGACTGGGCGCTATTTATAAAGGCAAGGTAACTTGGCCCAATAATAGTAGCTACCGCACTGTGCTGCACTGTGAAGGAAGTAAATAGCATGAGCATGCAAGATACCCTAGCAGATATGATCACTCGTATCCGCAACGGGCACATGGCGACTAAAGTTGCCGTATCTATGCCGTCTTCCAAATTGAAGGTTTCTCTAGCTAAATTGCTAAAGGACGAAGGTTTTATCACTGACTACTCTGTAGAAAGTGGTACTAAGCCCGTTCTTAGCGTTGAGCTAAAGTACTTCGAAGGAAAGTCGGTTATCGAAGAAATTACGCGTGTAAGCCGTCCAGGTTTACGTATTTATAAAGGTGTATCTGAGTTGCCAAAAGTATCTGGTGGTTTGGGTGTCGCTGTCGTTTCAACAAGCAAAGGCTTGATGAGCGATCGCGCTGCACGCGCTGCCGGTATCGGTGGTGAAGTCATTTGTACAGTATTCTAAGGGGAAAAATATGTCACGTATTGCAAAAAATCCCGTTACTATACCTGCAGGTGTCGAAATAACGCTTAATGGTAATCACGTAAGTGTTAAAGGTGCTAAAGGCACTTTGTCAATGGATATGCACACTGCAGTATCTGTTGCTAAAGAAGATGGTAAAGTTCAAGTTAGTGCGCGCGATGGATCTAAAATCTCCCGCTCTATGTCAGGAACTGCTCGCTCGCTAATCAACAACATGGTTGTTGGTGTACACGAAGGATTTTCTAAGACTTTGTTATTACAAGGTGTTGGTTATCGTGCTGCGGCGAAAGGCAATGTTATCAGCTTAACTTTAGGTTTTTCTCATCCTGTAGAGCATGAGTTACCTGAAGGCATTTCAGCTGAAACGCCAAACCAGACAACGATTGTTATCAGCGGTGCTGATAAGCAAAAAGTTGGTCAAGTGGCTGCAGAAGTTCGCGGTTATCGTCCTCCCGAGCCTTATAAAGGCAAAGGTGTACGTTATGCGGATGAGTTTGTACGTCGTAAAGAAGCTAAGAAGAAGTAGATAGGACAAGGTTATGAACGCTAAGAAAGTATCTCGCGTCAGACGTTCACTTCGCTCGCGCACAAAAATGCGTGAACTAGGTGCAATCCGACTGACCGTTAATCGTACACCGCGTCACATCTACGCACAAATTATCTCAGCAGATGGAGGCACAGTTTTAGCAGCTGCCTCTACCGTTGAAAAAGATATGCGTGCTGAGTCAACTGGTAACGTCAATGCGGCGCAAAAAGTTGGTTCTCTGATTGCTGAACGTGCTAAAGAAGCAGGTGTCACAAAGGTGGCTTTTGACCGCTCTGGATTTAAATTCCACGGCCGTGTAAAAGCTTTAGCTGATGCAGCCCGTGAAGGCGGCCTGGAATTCTAAAGGGGTCTTAAATGTCCAATCACGAACAAAAAGATGGTGAACTACAGGAAAAATTAGTTCAAGTAAACCGCGTTGCCAAAGTAGTAAAAGGTGGACGTATCTTCGGTTTTACAGCACTAACTGTAGTTGGCGACGGCAAAGGTCGCGTAGGTTTCGGACGTGGTAAAGCACGTGAAGTTCCAGTTGCAATTCAAAAGGCAATGGAAGCTGCACGTCGCAACATGATCCGTGTTGAATTAAATGGTGACACGTTACAGTACCCAATCAAAGCTCGCCATGGTGCCTCTAAGGTATACATGCAGCCAGCTTCTGCAGGTACTGGTGTAATCGCCGGTGGTGCAATGCGTGCAGTTCTTGAAATTGCAGGTGTTCACAACGTACTCGCTAAATGTTACGGGTCTACAAACCCGGTAAACGTGGTACGTGCAACTGTTAATGGTTTGAAGCAAATGCGCTCGCCAGAAGACATTGCTGCCAAGCGCGGTTTAACTGTTGATGAGATATTGGGGAAATAAGCAATGGCTAATACTGTAAAAGTTACGCTAACTCGTAGCCCAATTGGCACTCTACCTAAGCACAAACTTTGTGTAAAAGGTTTGGGTCTTCGTCGCATCGGACATACTGTTGAAGTTGAAGATACACCTTCAGTTCGCGGTATGATCAATAAAGTCCACTACTTGCTTAAAGTAGAAGACTAAGGGGTTAGTTATGCATTTAAATACTCTCAGTCCTGCTGATGGTTCTAACCCAGCTGGTAAGCGCGTAGGTCGCGGTATCGGTTCTGGTTTAGGAAAAACTGCTGGTCGTGGTCATAAAGGTCAAAAAAGTCGCTCAGGCGGTAAAGTAAGACCAGGTTTTGAAGGCGGTCAAATGCCATTGCAGCAACGTCTGCCAAAATTTGGTTTTACATCGCGTAAAGCGCGCTATGTAGCTGAACTCCGTTTGAATGAACTTGCAAAAGTTGAAGCGGACGTTGTCGATTTAGCAGCACTTAAAAGCGCTGATTTAATCGGTCACGAAATTAAAGTAGTTCGTATTATTCTCTCTGGAGAGATTAATAAAGCGGTCAACGTCAAAGGTCTTAAAGTGACTAAAGGCGCACTGGCTGCAATCGAAGCTGCTGGCGGTAAATTCGAGGCGTAAATGGCTAAAAAAGGTACGACTCCAACAAAACAAAGTGGATTGACAGAGCTCTGGTCTAGGCTGTGGTTCGTGTTAATCGCTATCGTGGTATACCGTATCGGTGCGCATATTCCTGTGCCCGGTATCAATCCTGATCGTCTAGCGGCGTTGTTTGATCAAAATCAAGGTACGATTTTGTCTCTCTTTAATATGTTCTCAGGCGGTGCCTTGGAGCGTATGAGTATCCTGGCGTTAGGTATTATGCCCTACATATCTGCATCTATCATAATGCAGCTTATGACAGTGGTAAGCCCGCACTTGGAGCAGCTCAAAAAAGAAGGTGAGGCAGGTCGACGTAAAATTAATCAGTACACTAGATATGGCACCGTAGTGCTGGCAACACTGCAATCCTTTGGGATGGCAGCGGGGTTAGCGCAGCAAGGTATTTCATTCTCTTCAGGTGCTAGTTTTTACTTTGTCGCAGTAGTGACATTAGTTTCTGGTGCTGTCTTCCTTATGTGGTTGGGAGAGCAAGTGACTGAGCGTGGTATCGGCAACGGTATCTCTATCTTGATTTTTGCGGGTATCGTAGCTGGATTGCCAAGTGCTATCGGACAGTCGTTTGAGTCTGCAAGACAGGGCGATTTAAACATCCTCGCCTTGTTGTCTATCGGTATATTGGCTGTTGCGACAGTTGCTTTTGTAGTCTTTATGGAGCGCGGCCAACGCCGTATCACCATAAACTATGCAAAGCGACAGCAAGGCCGTCAGGTATATGCAGCTCAATCGAGTCACCTTCCATTGAAAGTTAATATGGCAGGTGTTATTCCGCCGATCTTTGCATCGAGCATACTATTATTCCCCGCTTCAATCGGACAGTGGTTCGGTCAAGGTGAGGGAGCATGGGCCAACTTTGTACAAAGTGCTGCATTAGCGCTAGGTCCTGGTCAGCCTCTCTATATAGTGCTCTTTTCAATTGCTATCGTGTTCTTCTGTTTCTTCTATACGGCGATTATGTTTAATCCTCGTGAAGTAGCAGATAACTTAAAGAAGTCAGGGGCTTTCATCCCGGGGATTCGCCCAGGTGAACAGTCTGCCCGTTACATCGATACAGTGTTGGGACGTTTGACATTATTCGGCGCGCTTTATATAACTGCAGTTTCATTGATGCCGCAGTTCTTAGTAGTTGCCTGGAATGTTCCTTTCTACTTCGGTGGCACTTCACTACTGATTGTAGTGGTCGTGGTAATGGACTTTATGGCGCAGGTGCAGTCACATTTGATGTCGCACCAGTATGAGTCTCTGATGAAAAAATCGAATCTGAAAGGTGGTGGTGCAGGAAATCTGCGCTAATAAAGCCCCCAGGAGCGAATGATGAAAGTACGTGCATCCGTTAAAAAGATCTGCCGTAACTGCAAAATTGTAAGACGTAATGGTTCAGTTCGCGTAATCTGCAAAGTTGAACCGCGTCACAAGCAACGTCAAGGTTAATTAAATCTTGATTTTAGCCATACAGGTGGTAATAGGGGTTGAATGTTTTTTATTCAGGCCGTATAATTCGCCGCCTTGTATGAATATATAGGTATATTTGTTTAGCACAACGCTAAACATTTAATGATGGAGTAAGTTGAATGGCCCGTATAGCTGGCGTCAATATTCCTGACAATAAGCACGCGGTTATCTCCCTAACTTACGTTTTTGGAGTTGGCCTTACTACAGCAAAGAAAGTTTTAGCAGCTACCGGCATTGCCGAAGCTACTAAAATTGGTGAGTTAAGCGAAGAACAGCTTGACCTAGTGCGTAGTGAAATAGGCAAATTGACAGTAGAAGGTGATTTACGTCGTGAAGTTTCCATGAATATCAAGCGTCTTATGGACCTTGGTAGTTACCGTGGAATACGTCATCGTCGCAATTTACCGGTTCGTGGACAACGTAGTAAAACTAATGCGCGTACGCGCAAAGGTCCACGTAAACCAATTCGTAAATAAGTGTAAGCTAGGAATTTCCAATTATGGCTAAGCCAGGCAAAAGCACGCGTAAAAAAGTTAAAAAGAATGTAGTAGATGGCCTCGCGCACATCCACGCATCTTTTAACAATACAATTATTACCATTACTGATCGTCAAGGTAATGCATTATCTTGGGCTACCTCTGGTGGTTCTGGATTCCGTGGTTCTCGTAAGAGTACTCCGTTCGCCGCACAAGTTGCAGCTGAACGTGCGGGTAATGCAGCCCTTGAATTTGGTTTAAAAAACCTAGATGTATTGGTTAAGGGCCCAGGCCCAGGTCGTGAATCCGCAGTACGTGCACTGAATGGATGCGGCTATAAAATAACAAACATCACTGACGTGACGCCGATACCACACAATGGTTGTCGTCCACCGAAGAAACGTCGTGTTTAAACTGGAGTCGAAATAATGGCTAGATATCTTGGACCAACGTGCAAGCTGTCACGCCGTGAAGGTACAGATTTGTTCCTCAAGAGCGGTGTCCGTTCACTAGACAGCAAGTGTAAAGCTGATGCTGTTCCTGGTGTACACGGTGCCCGTCGTGGACGTCTGTCCGACTACGGTCTACAGCTTCGTGAAAAACAAAAAGTACGTCGTATTTACGGTGTATTGGAACGTCAGTTCCGCAACTACTATAAAAAAGCAGCATCGACTACAGGCTCAACAGGTGAAAACTTGCTTAAGCTTCTAGAAGGTCGCTTAGATAATGTAGTTTATCGTATGGGTTTTGGTAGCACACGCGCCGAAGCACGTCAGATCGTATCTCATCGCTCTGTAACTGTTAATGGTCAAGTAGTGAACGTTGCTTCTTACCAGATCGCAGCAGGTGATGTAGTAGCAGTTCGTGAAAAGGCTAAGAATCAATTGCGTATTAAAAACGCTCTTAATTTGGCTTCTCAGCGTACCGTTGTTGAATGGTTAGAAGTAGATGCAACTAAGATGGAAGGGACTTTTAAAGCCTTTCCTGAGCGTGCAGAGCTTTCAGCTGACATCAATGAGCAGCTGATAGTCGAGCTTTACTCTAAGTAATTCATGAACTCTTGATTGGAGCAATTATGCAGCGTTCTGTAAACGAGTTTCTAAGTCCGCGTCATATTGACGTGAAAGAAATAAGTAATACACGTGCTAAAGTGACTCTCGAGCCACTAGAGCGTGGTTTTGGTCACACATTAGGTAATGCGCTTCGTCGTATCTTACTTTCTTCAATGCCTGGCGCAGCCATCACTGAAGTTGAGATCGAAGGTGTATTACATGAATATAGCGCTCTGGAAGGCGTTCAAGAAGATGTCATTGAGATCTTATTGAACCTTAAAGGTGTTGCTGTATTACTTCACAATGGTGAAGAGGCAACGGTTACTTTGTCTAAGACAGAGTCTGGTGTTGTGACTGCAGCTGATATCCAAGTGAATCAAGATGTCGAGGTCGCTAATCCCGACCACGTTATCGCTCACTTGAATCATGGTGCAAGCCTTAACATGAAGTTAAAGATCACTAGTGGTCGTGGCTATGTGCCGGCAGCTTCACGTAACAGTGAAGATGAAGAAACTCGTGCTATTGGCCGTCTACAACTAGATGCATCTTATAGCCCGGTTCGCCGTGTTTCATATGTGGCTGAAAGTGCTCGGGTTGAGCAACGTACTGATTTAGATAAGCTTATCATTGATATCGAGTCTAACGGTACTATTGACCCTGAAGAGTGCATTCGTCGCGCAGCAACAATTCTACAGCACCAGCTAGCTGTCTTCGTAGATCTTGAAGACGCTGCTGATCAAGCTAAGGAAGAAGCAAAAGAGCCTGAGATCGACCCGGTTCTGCTTCGTCCAGTAGACGATCTGGAATTAACAGTTCGTTCTGCTAACTGCTTGAAGGCTGAACAGATCTACTATATTGGTGATCTGATCCAGCGTACTGAAGTTGAATTGCTGAAGACTCCAAACTTAGGTAAAAAGTCGCTGACAGAGATCAAAGACGTTTTAGCTTCTAAGGGTCTGTCCCTAAATATGCGTCTTGAAAACTGGCCTCCGGCTAGCCTAAAGAATGATGATAGACTGGCTTCTTAGGAAGCTAGTTTAACAATCAAGTTTGTAAGGATTTTAACATGCGTCATCGTAAATCTGGCCGTCACTTAAACCGTGACAGTGCCCATCGTAAAGCGATGCTTAAAAACTTGGCAATTTCTTTGTTCGAACACGAGTTGATTCGTACAACATTGCCAAAGGCGAAAGAACTTCGCCGCGTTGCTGAGCCGCTAATTACGTTGTCTAAAGTTGACACGGTTGCAAACCGTCGTTTAGCTTTTGACCGTACTCGTAGTAAAGAAGCAGTAGGTAAATTATTCACTGATCTTGGACCTCGTTTCATAGATCGCCCAGGTGGTTACCTGCGTATTATCAAATGCGCAAACCGTCCTGGTGATAATGCACCTATGGCTTATGTAGAATTAATCGGTCGCCCGATTAAAGAAGAGTCTGAAGACTAGTCTCCTACATTTTAAAAAACCCGGCTCTGCCGGGTTTTTTTGTGTCTGGCGCTAAATATTTAAATCTGAGTTTTAACTCAGTATCCGCAGTTAATTTAAGACTAGCGCTCAGGCAATCAACTAATATCTTCCCCCCCCCCCTAACATCAAGTTATCGAGCCTGAAACTAGGCTGGAACCTCAATCCAATATCGCCTTTCAGTGCTAGAAAACTACGCACAAATAAATTTGTTCGATGGTTTTTTAATGCCATTCAAATTCATCCCCGTCTAAGTTTCGCTGCTAGCTTGTGCATAAGTTTCAGTCCAGCTCATTGCTTAAATAAATTGTTGTCCCATAAGTATAATTTTTAGAGTCTATTAAACTAAGTGTTCTGAGGCTATTGCAGAATGCTTTTATCAAGAGTCTTAATTGGGCAGTGAGAAGGAAGTATCGTCGCGTGGGATGTGTTTATCTTCACGGAAGGGGGTTATAAGTTCTGTACTGTCGGCTAGGACTAGGTCATGAACTGACGTGTTAGATTTCAAGAGTAGTTTTACAATGTACCTAATCTAATCAACGCCGATTACTCAAGTTGTACATTGAGTAATCGGTACAAGTGCTGTGGATAAGTTAATCCATTTTCAGCATTTTCTTAAGGAAGCGGCCAGTGTGTGAGTCCTTGTGGTTAGCCACATCTTCCGGGGTGCCTGTCGCTACAATCATCCCGCCGCCGATACCGCCTTCAGGGCCTAAATCTATTACCCAATCGGCCGTCTTAATCACATCTAAATTGTGCTCAATAATAACGATTGTATTGCCGTGGTCGCGAAGACGGGTCATTACTTTGAGTAATTGTTCGATGTCATGAAAATGTAATCCGGTAGTAGGTTCGTCTAATATATACAAGGTTTTGCCGGTATCGCGCTTAGAAAGTTCCTTAGCCAGCTTTACTCGCTGTGCTTCACCACCGGAAAGAGTAGTGGCGGCTTGGCCAAGTTTGATATAAGTAAGACCGACGTCAACCAGTGTCTGCAAGCGCCTTGCAAGTGGAGGAATTGCATCAAAAAACAATCGAGCTTCTTCAACAGTAAGCTCTAGAATTTGATGAATATTTTTACCTTTATAATTTATTTCTAAGGTCTCGCGATTGTATCTTTTACTCTTACAGACATCGCAGGGCACATATATATCGGCGAGGAAATGCATCTCGACTTTAATCACGCCATCACCTTGGCATGCTTCACACCTGCCGCCCTTGACGTTAAAGCTGAAACGACCCGCCTTATAGCCCCTAGATCTGGCTTCTTGAGTACCGGCAAGCAACTCGCGAACAGTAGTGAAAATACCCGTATAAGTGGCTGGGTTAGATCTTGGAGTACGGCCAATCGGGCTCTGGTTTATATCGATAACCTTATCGAAATGTTGCAGGCCGTCGATGCTTTTGTACGGGGCGACTTCTAAGGTGGTAGCACGGTTTAATTCAGTGGCAGCCAGCGGATATAAAGTATTGTTGATCAGCGTTGATTTACCAGAACCTGAAACACCGGTTACACAAGTTAATATACCGAAGGGGATCTCTAAAGTAACATTCTTCAGATTGTTGCCGGTCGCGCCGGTTATAGTCAAAGTTTTGCTAGCATCTGCCTGATTGCGTACCTCAGGTATTGCTATGCACCTCTTACCCGATAAATATTGACCAGTTAATGATTTCGGATCGTTGATAACATGCTCAGGGGTGCCTGCAGAAATAATTTCACCACCGTGCACTCCAGCGCCTGGGCCGATATCGATAACGTAATCAGCCTGGCGAATTGCGTCTTCATCGTGCTCGACAATAATCACCGTATTACCCAAATCCCGAAGGTGGGTCAAAGTTTTTAGCAAGCGCTCGTTATCGCGTTGATGTAAGCCGATTGAAGGCTCATCTAATATATACATGACCCCGACTAAGCCAGCGCCAATTTGACTAGCCAGCCTGATACGCTGGGCTTCACCACCTGAAAGTGAATCAGCCTTGCGGTCCAAAGAGAGATAATCGAGGCCCACATTGACTAAAAAGGACAGACGCAGTTGGATTTCATTAATGATTTTTTCAGCAATTTGCCCCTGTTTACCGGGAAGTACCAAAGCCGCAAAATAATCGTGGCAATCACCAATCGGTAACTCGACAATATCAGGTAGGTTTCTACCTTGAATAAATACGTGTCTAGCATCTCTGCGCAGGCGACTGCCGTTACATGACGAGCAAGGTTGCATATTGAGATATTTAGCCAGATCTTCGCGCACCATATCTGACTCTGTCTCGCGATAGCGTCTTTCCAAGTTATTCAGCACGCCTTCAAAAGGGTGCATCCGCTCAATAGCATCACCGCGATCATTAACATATTTAAAGGATACCTCCTCGTTACCGGTGCCGGAAAGAATTAGCTTTTGATGCTTCTTATCCAGCTTCTCGAAGGGAGTATCTATATTAAAATTATAGTGATGCGCAACTGCTTTTAACTGTTGAAAATAATACAAGGTTCGTCGATCCCAGCCGCGAATAGCACCTTCGGACAAAGTTAAACTAGCATCTTTAACCACCTTAGTAGGATCGAAGTACTGCTTGATACCGAGACCATCACAGCTAGAGCAAGCGCCGTGGGGGTTGTTAAAAGAAAACATTCTCGGTTCTAATTCTTGGATACTATGGCCGCAAGTCGGGCAGGCAAACCGCGAGGAAAAAACAATGTCATCGCCATCATTATCCATATAACAGATACGTGCAATGCCATCTGTTAGCCGCAGTGCTGTCTCAAAAGATTCAGCCAATCTAATCTGCAGATTATCGCGTACTTTAAAGCGATCAACCACTACTTCGATACAGTGTTTTTTATTCTTTTCTAATTCGGGAGCGCTGTCTAGATCAACTACAATCCCATCGATTCTGGCACGGACAAAACCTTGGCTACGCAGCTCACTCAAAGTATGTAAGTGCTCACCTTTTCGATCTTGGACAACCGGCGCCAACAGCATTAATTTAGTGCCTTCTGGGAGGGCGACCACCTGATCGACCATTTGGCTAACGGTCTGTGCAGCTAAGGGTAAATCATGATCAGGGCAGCGTGGCTCACCTGCTCTGGCAAACAACAGGCGTAAATAATCATATATCTCAGTGATGGTGCCCACAGTAGATCTTGGGTTATGAGAAGTAGATTTTTGTTCGATAGAGATAGCGGGGGACAACCCCTCAATATGATCAATATCGGGTTTTTCCATCATCGATAGGAATTGTCGGGCATAAGTAGACAGGGATTCAACATAGCGTCTCTGTCCCTCTGCATAAAGTGTATCGAAGGCCAGAGATGACTTACCTGATCCAGATAAACCGGTGATAACCACAAGCTTATCGCGGGGGATTTCTACATCAATATTCTTTAAGTTATGTGTACGTGCCCCGCGGACGATAATCTTATCCATACTGTCTCCGAAATAAATGGAAGGTATCTCATTAAATTGCAAAGGACATTATAGAGAAAGGTTAAATAAAATACTGTTTATTTTTACAGTTATTTTAAATAAGTGCAGATTAACAAAGAGTCTTAGTGATAACCGCAGCTTGCGGTCGGTTCTGACATGCTGCTGTCAAACTGTCATGGGATAAACTGGTTATTTCTCAGCCCATAAGGTGATTTTATACACTTTGAGGTCACGGATTCAGGTTTAAGTTTATCTACAGAGGGGCTGTTTAGTAGTTGAAATTTTTGCAGAGAAATTGTTGTCCACAGCCTCCTCAATTAGCGACTGCGTTTAATCGTTTAAGCCTGGTTTTTTACGCTAGGCTTGTTTATCCGTAAATGCCAGGGAAGGGTTATTTGAATAATGGCTGTATTGTTGCAAAAAACATAAAACCTTTTTCTTTACCATCATCAGTGCCATCTTGAGCAAAGAAATTAAGTTGATCAATCAGCGATTCTTTAATTTTCTGTGCAATAAATAGTTGGAATGGATTGCTATCGCCGCCTCCAATTACCCCTTGATAGTCAGCTAAATGATTATAATATTCATTTCTCTTGGTCGCTTCTGACTCAATCATTGCAATGGGGTAGCCTGCTTGAAACAAGTAAAGATTCATAATAAGTCGTGATGTACGGCCATTTCCATCAATGAATGGATGAATATTTACCAGTTTTTGATGAAGATGTGCAGCCATCTCAACAGGATGTACTGTTTCTTTATTATCATTGAAAAATATAAAGAAATCCTCCATTAACTTAGACACTATAAAAGGCTGTGGAAATTCATGCCTATTACCATCTTGTTGGATAATAAAGACCGGCTGCTTTCTATACTGTCCTGCATCTTGTTCTTGAATGCCTTTAAGAATGAGCGAGTGAACGTTTTGTATTACTCTTTCTGAGAGAGGTTTTTCATTTTTTGCAATCTCACGAATATAATGGATTGCCTCTTGATGATTGATAACCTCTAAATGATCATTTAGTGGTTTGCCACCAATAGTAAGCCCGGTGTTCAAAAATTGTGACGTTTCACTGAGCGTCAGTGTGTTCCCTTCAATCCCATTAGATTCATAGGTATATCGTACATCTAATATATCGTTATAATTCTTCAGCATACTTGGATTAAGCGGTCTAAAGCTATCAAGGCAGGCCTTCATCTCTGATAGCTGGCTGTACAGTTCCGTTAGAACTTCTGTCACCGGCCACAGTTCGAATAAATTTATCTCAGCCTTATTTTGACCCTTTTTTTCCATGATTTCAAAAAGTAGAGAATTAAAATTATCTTTCCAAGCACCTAAACATGTTAATTGCTCAACAGTAAGAGAATGCTGATTATCTAAAGATTTTTTCATAGTGAGTCATATCAGTGAGTATTATAAATATAGTTTACAGGAAAACTAAAACAGACATATTTTAAAGATGTAAATCGCGTTACTTTTTTAGATACTCGACCAAATAGTTGAACTATCTTGCAGTAACCTTTTGCTTCTGCAATGCCAGGGATGGTGCCCGGGGCCGGACTTGAAGCGGCACAATCTTACGGTCGGGAGGTTTTAAGTCTATTTGCTGAGTCTACCAATTCAGCTTTTTGGAATTGCTAGTTTTGAGAGATGGTGCCCGGGGCCGGACTTGAACCGGCACAATCTTACTATCGGGAGATTTTAAGTCTATCTGCTGCGTCCACCAATTCGGCTTTTTTGGAATTGAGGAGCTTATTGGTAATTAAATTTAGATATAATAAAAAAGGGACTGGATTTTATAGAAGTGGTGCCCGGGGCCGGACTTGAACCGGCACAATCTTACGATCGGGAGATTTTAAGTCTATTTACTGCGTCCACCAATTCGGCTTTTTTGGAATTGAGGAGCTTATTGGTAATTAAATTTAGATATAATAACTCAAGTTTCGGAGTTCATTTCATTAGCCAAAATG
>ASZJ01000175.1 GCA_000416275.1 Osedax symbiont Rs1 | reverse complement strand
ATAAAAAAAGGGACTGGATTTTATAGAAGTGGTGCCCGGGGCCGGACTTGAACCGGCACAATCTTACGATCGGGAGATTTTAAGTCTCCTGTGTCTACCAATTCCACCACCCGGGCAAACAGGGGTATTTTTTTATAGTAGGTCTTGGACGCCTACTTCGTCTGTGAGTAACAGGTATCACTTCAAACGAGCGGCTATTGTAGGGTTTCGTTAAAATTAGTCAAGAGTGTAAGTAGCAATATAGTCATTTAAGTGAACACCGTTGAAAGTACCACCAAAAATAATGACTTTAACAGCTAACCAGATCTAACTTGAATATTACAGTCACAGCCTTTTGTTTTTTAATCAACCGGACGACTCAGCACGCTGTTGAATCGAAAAAAGCCTATAAAAACAACTAACCAAGCTATCATCACAGTATTGCATGTAATCTCTGGGCTAAAAAAGTTATCTAATAACGGGTAAAACTCTCATTAAAAAATCAGTAAAGGGATGCAATCTTTGCAGCAGGTTTGCTATCATGAGCTATTGTATATAAAAACAGTATTTTGGAGAGGAATATGGCGCGCGGCGTAAATAAAGTAATTTTAATCGGTAATGTCGGTGGCGATCCAGAAGTTCGCTACATGCCAAATGGTAGTGCGGTCACCACTATTACTCTTGCCACTAGCGAAAGCTGGAAAGACAAGCAAACAGGCCAGACTCAAGAGCGCACAGAATGGCACCGCGTGGTGTTTTTTAACCGCTTAGGTGAAATAGCTGGTGAATATTTACGCAAAGGCAGCAAGGTTTATGTCGAGGGTGCACTGCGCACCAATAAGTGGCAAGATCAGGAAGGTAAAGATCGCTACAGGACTGAGATCATCGGCAACGAAATGCAGATGCTAGATTCTCGCGGTGGAGAGGGTGGTTTCCAAGGTGGTCAGCAACAGGGAGGCCAGCAACAAAGTGGTGGTTTCCAACAGGGTGGTCAGCAGCAACAGCAAGGTGGTTATCAGCAGCAGGCGCCACAACAGCAGGCTGCTCCGCAGCAGAATTACCAGCAGGCACCGCAGCAACAGGCGCCACAGCAGAATCGTGCGCCGGCACAGCAGCAAGCTCCGCAACAAAATAGTGCTCCAGCGCAGAGTGCTCCGCAGCAGCCACAACAGGCGGCTAAGCCAGCACCGAATTTTGATGATTTTGATGATGATATCCCGTTCTAGGGGTTTGGCTATTGAAATGAAAAAGCCGCGTGATTATGCGGCTTTTTTGTGGGTGGAATTTTAGTCTTTAAAAATTAGAAAACTGTTAGGGATTTTTTTATGTACAGGAAGTACGGTATGAAGCGGTGACATGGATGTCATTGAACTATGAGGTTTAAGATCAAGGCATTAAGTGCCGTTTCTACTGCGTCGAGTTCATTTTTTTTGCGAAAAAAATAAACGGAACCAAAGAGGCTCTTTGGCATTACTGCCACCGCCAGATACCGTACATCCAGTACATAAAAATTTCGCCCTAAGATTCCCGAAAGACTCCTCCGCAATTATCGAAATTGCCGGCCGTTCGCCAGGAACATCCATGTCCCACTCACTCTTCGCGACATCCTGTCACTCCGCTTCGTCAATTTAGAGAATAGCTCCGGCGGTAATCCAAGGGGGTTGGTGTCTTCGTAGTATAGATTGAGGAGATGCTTGTTTTTCTCTATTAAAATTCTGATTTTCAGTGAAATTATCTAGATAACCGTTAGTTTAAGGTTATAAAAAGCGCATGTCCCTTTTCTGTGCTTCCCTTTTCTGTGCTTTTCTGCCTTGTATCTTTATACCCGCGCGATCTACAAAGAAGATCGCTACGGAGCCACCTCTTCCTTGGGTTCCCGCCGGAGCAATTTGCTCAATTGGCGAGTGAAGCGATAGAACGTCGCGGAGAGTCTGACTACACATATTGAGATTACCTGCTAAGGTTAACAGTATTATGAATTCAACTTATCTCAAATCTGTCTTTCAATTGCGTAATTTAATGGATGAAAAAAATGCAGAAAAGCCTATTCCTTTCAGTATTATTATTAAGCACTTCTACGCAGGCTCTCAGTCAAAAAAAAGTTACTCTTGAACTAGCTGTTACTGGGTCTAATAAAGCGTTAAATCAATATTTTTCACAAGTATTTGAAGAGATTGGAAGCCGAAGTCAGTTCAATATTAATTTGGTTCCGCTGCCTCCAGGGCGGACATTGGTTTCCGCTAATAATGGGTCTGTAGATGGTATTGCAGATAGAGCAAAAGGTATCGAGGCAAAGTATCCCAATTTAGTTCGATTGAATACACCTATTATATCTGTTCAGCATGTGATCTTTGTTAACAAGAAAGATCAATTCAATGGGGTGACAAATTTTGAAAAATTAAGTACCCATATAAACGCTAATAACTACATAATTGGCTATATGGCTAGTAGTAAAAAATCAATACAGGAGGTAGTGGACATTGAACAGAAAAATAGATACCCACTAATAAGTATTCAGCAAGGTTTTGATATGCTAAAAAAGGGGCGTTTAACAGCTTATTTGGCAGGCCCTGGTATTTCAAATCGACAGCTATTCAATGAAAAATATAGCAACTCGAATATCGTTGAGTTAGGTGTTTTCTCAAAATTCCCACTTTATACCTACATACACAAAAAACACAGCCAGCACCTCCAATCCTTAAATCAAATTTTTCACGAACTTGAGCAAGATGGTTCTTTAATAGTGATCCGAAACTCAATTGAATAACTATTTAGTTCAACAAAAAAGTTAAAAAGAGCTAGGCTCTACTTCGCTTTTTTCACTGCCATTAACTGACATAATGGGTAGAGTCTTCGCACAAAAAAATATCGGATAGGCTCTTCATATCGCTGGAAAATACCAATAATCTAGTTGATATGACTGGCTAGTGTTAAGAAATTAAAAGTGGCTGTCCCATGTTTTTGGTAGCTAGCTTGTCGTGCGGCTGTGTTATTTATCTATAAATTTCGTTTATATAAGTGAAAATAGCTAATAATTTGTGATTTATTGGGTATTAAAAGTGGCTGTCCCATCTTTTACACTGTCGCTCCGCCTCGTCAATTTAGACAATAGCTCCGGCGGGAATCCAAGGGAGTTGGTGGCTCCGTAGTGTAGATTGAGGTGTGGCTGAATTTAGCTATAAAAACCCTTATTGGCAGAGGAATTGTCTAAGTAGTCGTTAGTTTAAGGATATAAAAATTGCCTGTCCTATATATGTGATAAATCTTGTATATATAACCTGAATCCGTGACTTCAAAGTGAATCAAGAGCTTACGCTATGTGGTGCAGTGAAGTCACTTATGTGGACTCCCCCTTGT
>ASZJ01000174.1 GCA_000416275.1 Osedax symbiont Rs1 | reverse complement strand
ATGCTTGCTGAGCGGCTTGTTGCTGCTCCGTTTAAGTGAGGTGCGTATTATATAGTTGCATCTCGGTAAGTCAATCATTTTTTATTTGTTTTTCAATTTAGTGTTTGAAGCTAAACCGCAATAATCAATGTTTGAACTTTTCGCTAACAAGGCTTTTATCTGATTTAAAACAATGAGTTATCATGTTTCTAAAGCAGCCTTGTCGCTGTCGTTTCAAGGACTCCCTGAAGCGAGGTGGCGAATTATATAGATCCTAGCGAGGACGTCAACTATTTACGTTATTTAATTGAAAATTAGTTGTTTTTGCTTAATTAACAACCGATACCACCCGTAAAATTGTTGCTTTTTTGTGCTCACCACCCTAATGAGAACAATCCGTCATATTGTTGTTACAAAAACTCCTTTAATGACAGACTAACATCTGATCAATATTAATCACTCTTGGCCTTTTATGTGCGTGCAGGCATGTACATTCTTTATCTTTTTGAAGCCCTTTTCCTCCTGTTCATAAAAAAGCCCGCTAGAGGCGGGCTTTTTTATGAACATATGCAGATTGGAATCTAAATCAGTAAGCCTCTAGCGACCCGAGCACAAGCTCTTGAACTCTCGAACTCTCGAACTCAGGTAAATCTTAGTACTCGTCTTCTTCTACTTTGTTTTTTCCTTTAAATCTAGACATCAGTATCCCCGCTTCAAACAATAGCCACATTGGCACCGCTAACAGGCTTTGGGAGATCATATCAGGCGGAGTCAACATCATACCCACCACAAAACAGCCGACGATAATAAACGGCCTTTTATTTTTTAGTGCTTGGGCAGTGGTGATGCCACTCCATATAAGCAACATGGTTGCTATAGGAATTTCAAATACGATGCCGAATGCAAAAAATAATTTCAGCACGAAGTTAAGGTAGCTACCTATATCGGTCATGATCGCAACGTTCTCAGGACCTACGCTGGTAAAAAAACCAAACAATAATGGAAACACTATGAAATACGCAAACGCTATACCCGCATAAAACAATAGTATGCTGGAGATCAATAGCGGTATCGCCAATCTTTGCTCGTGACGATACAAGCCCGGCGAGATAAAACTCCAACACTGGTGCAATATAAAGGGCATCGATAAGAATAACGCTAGAACGATGGTTAATTTAAAGGGCGCAAAGAACGGCGAAGTAACATCTGTGGCGATCATTGTGGTCCCTTCGGGCAACAGGGCTGTCAAAGGCGCGGACAATATGGTGTAGAGATCATTGGCGAAATAGAACAGACAGAGAAAAATCGCCAGTATTGCCAACAGCGCATGTATCAACCGACGCCTTAGCTCTACTAGGTGTGACGTCAGTGTCTGCTCTTCTTCGGAGGAATTTAATGCAGAGGAATTTTCTTCATGGGTGCCTAGCTGTTCGCTCATTAGGATTATTTCTTTTCAAGGTCGGTTGCTGTTGCTGCGATTACCGCACTTTCAACATCTGAAGTTTGCTCAGTGCTACTGACGGCACTGGGCTCAGAATCAGCTGTGAAAGGGGTTCTCATTTCTTCTAATTCGCTATTCAACTGTTCTTTAGCGATTGACGCGGTTCTTTTTAGCTCGTCTAGTCGCAGCTCTTCTGAGATTTCTGTTTGGATCCCGCTGATGGTGCGTTTTGCTTTGCCTATCCATAGGCCTAGGGTACGGACCGCCATTGGCAATTTTTCTGGACCCAGCACCACAAGCGCCACCACGGCGATCAACAGTATTTCGGTAAAACCAATATCAAACATCAATTATGACTTTTTTTCAGCGTTTTCTGTTGACGTGGTTTTTTCCACTGCAACGGATTCGGCTACGGTTTCTACGAAGTCTGCGTCTTTTTTATCTTCGAGAGCTTTTTCAGACCCTTTCTTGTCTTCAGATAATACGCCGTCGCTCATGGCCTTTTTAAAGCCTTTTACCGCACTACCTAAATCACCGCCGATATTACGCAATTTCTTGGTTCCAAAAAGTAAAATTACTATGCCTAATACGATAGCTAATTGCCAAAGACTTACACCACCAAAACCCATTTTATTCTCCTAATTTATACATTCTGTACAATGTTTTATGCTATATCATGATCTAACGTTGCTTTCATTTTGTACTGCTTAGATGTATCAGCTATTAGTTATTTCTTGAAGCTTTTTCTTCTAGCCCCGACAAATCAAAGCGTTTTGCCAACTCTTCTAATACTGCTTCAGGCCGCTCACCCAAATGGGAAAGCATCACCAGTGTATGAAACCAAAGATCCGCCGTTTCATAAACTAAATCTTTGGTTATTTTGCTGGCTTGCGCATCTTTCGCCGCAATGACTACCTCAATAGCCTCTTCGCCGACTTTTTCTAGAATCTTATTCAGACCTTCTTCATGCAAGCTTGCGACATATGACGTCTCACTGGACGCCAATTTACGCTCTTCTAGAATATTACCAAGCTCTGT
This sequence comes from Osedax symbiont Rs1, assembly GCA_000416275.1. Lineage (GTDB taxonomy): Bacteria > Pseudomonadota > Gammaproteobacteria > Pseudomonadales > Balneatricaceae > Rs1. Next base: position 73,304 of record ASZJ01000174.1, on the reverse strand, counting down.
TAGTATTTCACTCATTACTGCCTACTTATCGTATATTTTTTGCGGATTTTTTAGCACCGGCAAGCTTGCTTGCCACTGACCGTCTTTGAGTATTGAAAAAAAACAACTTTCTCGACCTGTATGACAGGCAATGCCGCCAACTTGCTCTACCGATAGCAACAGTACATCACTATCACAATCCAAGCTGATCTCTAACAAATTTTGTTGGTGACCTGACTCTTCTCCCTTGCGCCACAACTTAGCTCTGGACCTCGACCAGTACACGGCACGCTGCTCCTGCACAGTTAGCGCTAATGCTTCTCGATTCATCCACGCAACCATTAACACTTTGCCGGTTTTATGATCTTGTGCTATTGCCGGTATTAGACCTTTATCATCCCATTTAATGGCATCGAGCCATGCTTCTTGCATATTGTTCTCTTTATTTATTGGGCTTAATTTGACTATTTCAACACCGATCTCTATCTAGTGAGCACATAGATTGCTAACAGCCCAAGCGCCCACCCCTGCCATTCTATTTGCTGCATAACGATTTTAGCAGGCTCATAGCCAAACCAAAGCGCCGCCAGCAGCAAACCAGCTATCATTATTGCCTTTTTTCCGGCAGATTTTGAGCGTAACTGTCGACGTTTTTGTTCTTGCTCAATTAATTGCTGATTAAATATGTTGCGCTGCTTACTCTGCTGCAATACATCGAAGGCAAGTTGCGGTAATTGCGGTAATTTATCAATCCAATCCGGCGCTTGCTGCAGCATACTTTTAACGACTGCTTTAGGACCTACCCGCTCTTTCATCCACGCTTCTAAATAGGGTTTACCCGTTTCCCATAAGTCTAAATCAGGATACAGCTGTCGCCCCAAACCCTCGATATTCAAGAGCGTTTTTTGCAGCAGCACTAACTGCGGCTGTACTTCCATGTTAAAGCGTCTAGCTGTTTGGAACAGCCCCAATAAGACTTGCCCAAACGAAATATCTTTAAGTGGTTTTTCAAAGATCGGCTCACAGACACTTCTTATCGCGGTTTCGAACGCGGTCACATTCGTCGCTGCAGGCACCCAACCTGAATCGATATGTAGCTGAGCCACCTGCCGATAATCTCTGGTAAAAAAGGCCAGTAAATTTCGCGCTAAATAGCTTTGATCTTCCAAGGTCAACGAGCCGACAATACCGAAGTCAACGGCGATATATTTAGGGTCTGATCCACTATCAGGGGAGACAAATATGTTGCCTGGGTGCATGTCAGCATGAAAGAAACTGTCGCGAAAAACCTGGGTAAAGAATATTTCCACGCCGCGCTCTGCCAAGAGCTTCATATCGACATTTATGGCGTTCAGCTGCTCTATTTCGGCAACCGGTATACCATTGATTCGCTCCATCACTAAAACATTCTGTCGCGTATAATCCCAGTATATTTCAGGTATGTAGAGGATTGCTGACTGTTCAAAATTACGCCGTAATTGCGAGGCATTAGCCGCTTCTTTTCTCAAGTCCAACTCGTCCGCTAAACTGAGTTCATACTCGCCAACCACTTCGACTAAGTGCAGTCGCTTGCCCTCTGACCACAGCTCTTCCACCCAGTAAGCCAAGGTGAACAGTAACGCGATATCTTTCTTGATGGTTTTTTCTATGCCAGGGCGTATAACTTTGACGACCGCTTGCTCGCCAGTGAAAAATTCTGCGGTGTGCACTTGTGCAACGGATGCTGATGCCAAAGGCTTGGGGTCAAAGTTGGCGAACAGTTCATCAATAGATTTACCTAAAGCTTTTTCAATGATCGATGTCGCTTCTTTACTGGAAAAAGGAGGCACCCGATCTTGAAGAAACTTTAATTCATCCGCCACATCTAGCGGTAGTAGATCACGCCGCGTCGACAGCACTTGTCCAAATTTTATAAAGACTGGCCCTAAGTTTTCCAACGCCAATCTCAGTCGCTCTCCCCTCGGCGCTTTTGCCGGGACAAGATATCGCCACGGCATTAGATACAGTAGAGCTTTCAAGTACCAAGGTAAAGCTAGTGTTTCAAAAAAAGTATCGAGGCGATAGCGGATGAAGATAAAACCTATTTTTAAACTTCTAAGCAGACGTTGCACTTCTAGGATACCCTTTAAAATGATGCTATTGGCAATTTAAGACTCTTATTTAAACAGCTGAGGTTTCCATATAAGAGCAACTTTATACGACAGGGATAAAGCTTAACGGAGGTTGGCATTTACTTCTATTATTAATTTGCAGCTAGGCTAGAATTGCATATTGATTCAATTTATTTTATCAGTACGCTACGGGGTTATATTACTCTAGGAACCCCTAAGCAACCTCCTCATACTCTCTGTGCATCAGAGACATGCAGAACTTGAGGCTCCTTCACACCATTTCAACCTTATTTCGACCTGCTTCTTTGGCTCTATACAATGCAGCATCCGCCCTTGCGAACAAAGTTTCGATACTATCTCCGGGTTGCGCTTCACACACCCCAAAAGACATTGAGATAGGAATAGGGGTGCCTTTATAGTTGAAGGGGCTTTTACAGATCAAACTACGAATTTTATTCATGGCTTGCACAACGCTTGCAACCTTCGTTGAAGGTAGAATAATGGCAAATTCTTCACCACCATAGCGGGTAACAAAGTCAGAGGTTCGCGTTCCTTTAAGTAAAATCTTTGCCACTAAACTGAGTACTTTATCACCTGCGAGATGCCCGTAACTATCATTGACAGTTTTAAAATGGTCTAGGTCGCATACCACTAGACTTAACGGTTGTTTGTAACGTTTAAAGCTTTCAATTTGATGCGCCATTATCTCATTGTAAGCAGTTCGGTTCGGCAATCCTGTTAAAGCATCTTGCCTTGCCTGTTTGCGCTCTTCTGCAATATAGAAATGAACTTTCTCTGCTTCCTTCTCCATTACGCTAACACGCTGTTTTAATGTGTTGTAACTAGACTGCAAATGACTTTCTCGCTTCAGCTCTCCATTTTTCATGGCGTCCATAGCGCCTACTATCTGATTTAACTGCAGAGTCAATAGGGATTGCAAGCTGTTTAGATCCGTGGCCTTAGTCACCGACGCACGTATATTACTGACACTATTTCTTACCTGTGTATCAGCTTCATTTCTCGCTTTGGCATCTTCATCCTCAACATGCTGCGTTTTACTGATAAAACTTTGCACGTCTGACAGATGCTTGTTTAACTCATGGAGGTACGCACTAAAGCCTTCGTTTTTTACCGCAAGTGCAGATTCTACAAATTCTGCCAACTTTACAATAACTTCAGGTAGTTTATTGATATCTATATCTCGCTCTAATTGAGCAATTAGATATAGATAACTGGCCGAAGATTTTTTACTGGGGGTGATTTGTCTTAATAGTAAGATAATTTCATCGGCAATGCTTTTTATAGCCAAGCTCTGAGATTGATTTGATGAGGCATTAGAAACCGTCGTTCCCGCAACCTCTAGCTGAATTTCTAAAAGCTGTTGAAACTTGGCCGGCAACTGATAAAGATGACTAGTGCTTAAATCCTGCAGGCCTCCAGCAACATCTTGCAATTTTTGCTTTTGCTCCGGATCTAAATCTAATTTATTTAGGCTTCGCTGCCAACTGGCACCTATGTTTAAAAAATCTTGGTTATTTTCTTGTTTCTCTAGTTCTAACACATGAATATCTTGCTGAATACACGTCATTAACTGATCGGAAAACGGCTCTTCAGAATTCATCATATGGGCAAGTAAAGTACTAAGATTTTCGTCCAAAGATGCACTTTGGCCTTTTAAACCCTTACACAACATGCGCACAGAGCTGCAAAGAGATTTTTCCACAATCTCATCCATAAATCTTATCTCGTGTATTTAAAAAATTAATATTATTGCTACTAGCACTGGGGAACCTATCAGGCTCGTTTTTCATAATGATCATCTTAGTGTAGTAGGCTAGCAAGATACAACATATACATTATTTAAACCTGAATCCGTGACTTCAAAGTGAATACAGAGTGTAAGATATTGGTTCTACAGTGGAATTGAAATATGGAAGCTGCAAGCTGATAGGTTAAATACAAGACCTCAGCATAACTGCTGCGCTCGCAACGTTATGCAGAGGTCTACCCCTCGCTTTTTTCTAAGTGAGGTCTCTATTTATTACAACACCATCCTGAATCCAGGATTTCAAAGTGAATACAGATAACTTTAGTTACCCGCCTCTTTTTCAACAAGGAACTCTACGACAGAGAGCATATGTTCGAAGCCCTTCGCTGAACTCACCCGATATTTATCATTGACCACTATCATCGGAACGCTATCTATTCCCATGGTGTCGGCTTTAATTCCAGCATTCTTGATTTCTCTATCCATAGAGAAAGAGTTTAAGCGCTTCTCAAATTTATCGGTATTTACTCCGGCAATACTGATAATTTGCTTTAAAACATCAACGTTTCTAATATTACCTCGGGCTTCTTTGCCCAATTTAAGCAGTGACCAACCTCTATTATCAGTTTCACAAACATTGTCGGTTAAGTACTTAGTCACACTGGCGATATCAAAAGGACGATTTGCTTGAGCGCTCTGTTTTTCAGCACGATCAACTAACTTAGTAATTTCGATATTACAGGCGATCGGATCTGCTTTTATTTTCTCTAGATCGCGAAATGATGGCGCGATTCGACCATATTTGTGATAAAAATCAAACATTGTGGAATCTACAGCTTTTTCACTTTTAACTTGTTTTCCGACGAAGAACGCTTTTTGCGCTAACGTCTGGTTTTGGCCGCGGGTACTAAAAGCTACCGGCACACGATCAAAGGTTACTTTGTCAGCATTTTTTGCCAGCCATTTTTCAAGTACTGGTTCAAAATTATTACAGTGTGGACACCAGTAGCCAAAATATTCTGTTACTGCGACCTTGCCAGTATTACTGGTTGTCGCAGCTGCGCCAGTTAAAAGGTAATCTTCACCTTCTTTAAAATCTGCCGCCGCTGCAAAACTTGAAATAGCCAATGCTATGACAGTGACTGCTATTTTTTTATAAATCATATGTATTCCTTATAATTTTTACTCACCAAAATATGACCTACAAAAAATTCAAAAGTTCGTAGTTCTAGCGAGATATAAATTGAATATAGACAAAATATGGCAATAAAAAAGGCAGCGTTTACGCTACCTTTAATTCCATGAATCCCAACTAACACAGCAAGCATAGTTATTAATTAATACTGCAAAAATCATCCAAGTATTGCTAGAGGCTTCTTCTAGTCAATAATTAGTACAAACCTTGGATATAACTAGCCACAGCTTTAATTTCTACATCACTCAAACGCGCTGCGATATCACGCATCATTTGATTAGGATCATTGCTACGATCCATCACTCTAAAGCTTTTCAGCTGTTTTTCAGTATAGTCGGCATGTTGTCCGCCGATAGCGGGGAAAGCCGCGGTCGCTAAACCTTGACCTTTAGCACCATGACAAGCGGTACACGCAGCTACTTGCTTACTCGCAATACCCGAACGATAAATTTGCTGACCTAGCGCAAGCTGATCTTTAGCGGTTTTTCCGCCTAATATTTTTTTACTGGAGTAAAAAGCGGCAATATCTTCCATATCTTGCTCGTTTTTATTGTCTAGCTGCCCAGCCATTTCCGGTACGACGCGCGTACCTGATTTAATCTCTTGCATTTGCTTAATGAGATATTTAACATTTTGACCCGCCAGTTTAGGAAAACTTCCTATCTGACTATTACCGTCGGCACCATGACAGGCACCACAAGCTATTGATTTTTCTTTGCCAGCAGCAGCGTCACCCGCCGAATAAACATAAGTTGATGCTGTAAGGCTCAACATCAAGCCAATTAGAATTTTATTCATAATTAACTGATACTCTCATCTAAATACACGATTTGTGTGTCCTTCACTATACAAAATAGTACAATTGGGACCAATTATTATTACTTGTGCAAAAAAACACTTCGCACAAGATTATTTTCTGCAGTATACAACAATATTTCTGCAAGCTGGAACGAATAATGTCGTTTAGGTACATTTTGGGAAAGAAATTTAATGTCAAATCAAGATAATAGAATTTTTTACAATTCTGCAAAGTTTCAACTTAGTGCGAGCAAACTCAGCCAATGTCCGGAAGACATCGGTGCTGAAGTTGCTTTTGCCGGCCGCTCAAACGCTGGAAAATCAAGCGCTATCAACGCCTTAACCAACAATAAGAAGCTAGCGCGCACTTCTAAAACCCCAGGAAGAACGCAATTAATCAATTTCTTTGCCTTAAACCTAGATAGTACAAGACTAGTCGACCTTCCCGGTTATGGCTATGCCAAAGTACCTATTGCCATGAAAGAGCACTGGCAAAAGCACCTAGACCAATATTTACAGCAACGTGCTTCATTGCGTGGGGTGGTATTGGTGATGGATATTCGCCATCCGATGAAAGAGTTCGATCACATGATGATTGACTGGTGTCAATCCACGCAAGTGCCGCTACACGTGTTATTAACCAAATCTGATAAGCTAAAACGCGGCCCAGCGCAATCCACGCTACTTGGACTGAGAAGAGATTTAACCGCGGTTTTAGGTGACAAGGTGACAGTACAGACTTTTTCAGCACTTAAGTTTGCCGGGATCGATTTGCTAAAAAGCCAATTAGATTCTTGGCTAACGGTGGCAGAAGATTCTGAAATAGAAGAGTAGGCAGTAGAAAAATGTGCCCCAGTACAGTGATTTGTGGATAACTCGTAACAATAAATCTGTACTGAGGCTATTAGCGCATCACAGTTAAAATAAGGGGATTACCTTAACTGTAGCTATTCTGACCAGACCTCTTTTTTAAAGTTCAGTTTTTTTTAAAATTTTTTATAAATTAATGTGCCTCATCCCAATTATCACCTACCCCAGCCTCAACAATTAACGGCACATCTAAATTCGCTGCCCGCTCCATAATTTCAATAATTTTTGCAGTGAATGGTACGACTTGCGCCTCGGCCACTTCAAACACTAGCTCATCGTGAACTTGCATTACCATCTTCGCATCAAACTCATCGGTCGCTAGTAGAGTGTCTACCTTGAGCATCGCTTTTTTTATGATATCAGCAGCGGTTCCCTGCATAGGTGCATTGATCGCGGTGCGCTCCGCAGCTTGACGCATGATCGCATTCGACGCTTTGATTGCTGGCAAATATAAGCGGCGTCCAAATACCGTTTCTACAAACCCTTGCTCCCGAGCTTTTTCACGAATTTCTTGCATATAGTTTTGCACACCCGGATAGGTGGCAAAATAGTGATCGATGTATTCTTTCGCCTCTACTCGCCCAATACCTAGCTGCTTGGCCAAGCCGAACGCAGACATGCCGTAAATCAAGCCAAAGTTGATCGCTTTAGCGCTGCGTCTCTGATCCACAGTGACTTGATCGACAGCCACCTTAAATACTTCTGACGCCGTCACTTTATGTACGTCGTCGCCCTGATTAAAGGCATTCAGCAGGCCGGGGTCTGCCGATAGGTGCGCCATAATTCGCAGTTCAATTTGCGAGTAATCCGCAGCCACCATCTTGTAACCTTTGGGAGTGATAAACGCCTGTCTAATTTTACGCCCTTGCTCTGATCGAATTGGGATGTTTTGCAAGTTTGGATCAGAGGATGATAGGCGACCAGTGGCGGTAACGGCCTGATGATAAGAAGTGTGAATGCGCTTAGTGCGCGCATTAATCATTAACGGCAGCTTGTCTGTGTAGGTCGACTTTAGCTTCGCCAAGCTGCGGTACTCTAACAACAGCTTAGGTAGCTCATAAGTTTCAGCCAAGCTAACCAATACTTCCTCTGCAGTTGAAGGGACTCCTTTAGGCGTTTTCTTCTTTACTGGAAGGCCTAATTTATCAAACAAAATTTCCTGTAATTGTTTAGGCGAGCTTAAATTAAATGCTTCTCCGGCCGCTGCATGTGCCGCGATTTCCAACTCTGCTAGCCTCTGCTTGAAGGCTAAGCTCTGCCGCCCCAACATCGCAGGATCCACCAGCACACCATTTTGCTCGATTTTCGCCAGCACTGGGATCAGTGGTTTTTCTATTTCATGGAACACGGTATTTAAAGAGTCTATCGCGGCTAACTTCGCGCCAATTGCCTGATGTAGGCGCAGCGTAATATCTGCATCTTCGGCGGCATAGGGCCCCGCCAATTCGATATCAATCTGGTTAAAGGTCAGTTGTTTTTTGCCTTTGCCAGCCAGCTCTTCAAACTTAGTCGTTTTAACCCCCAAATACTTTTTAGCTAAGCTATCCATATCATGGCGCGTGGCTACAGAGTTTAAGATGTAGGATTCGAGCATAGTATCAAACTCAACGCCCTGCAATTTGATCTCGTATCTTGCCAGCACATTCATATCAAACTTCATGTGTTGACCGACTTTTTTAAGTGCCGGGTCCTCTAACAAAGGCTTTAACTGCGCTAATACCCACGCTCTGTCCAGCTGCTCTGGCGCGCCCATATAATCATGGGCAACAGGTACATAGGCCGCCTCTCCTGGAGTAATCGCAAAAGATAAGCCTATCAGTTCTGCCTCCATATAATCTAGGCGATCTGTTTCAGTGTCGAAGGCAAACAGCGATGAGCTTTTAAGCTTCGCTAACCAGAGATTAAATTCAGCTTGGGTATAGATGATTTGATAGTTAAGTGTCTCGGGAGCGGGTGGGAAATCCTCTTCAAGCTCATCGCTCACCGCCACTTCTTTAGCGTTTGCGCTATTTGTCACACCGCTTTCCAGCTCGTTTATCCAACTTTTAAACTCATAAGTCGTGAACAGCGCCAATAACGACTCTTTATCCACAGGCTGGTTTTGTAATTCAGCTATGGATAACTCCATTTCAACGTCGAGTTTGATGGTGGCCAAGAAATACGACAGCTCGGCAAACTCTTTATTTTCCTCGAGCTTCTTCGCCATATTTTTTGAACCACGGAAGCCTAAGTCGGCAATTTTGTCTAAGTTTTGATACAAACTTTCGATATTGCCTATGCCCTGCAGCAGTGCCAACGCGGTTTTTTCACCGACTCCAGGCACACCTGGAATGTTATCGACCTTATCGCCCATCAAGGCTAGGTAATCGATAATCAACTCAGGGGGGATGCCAAATTTTTCATTGACACCTGCAACATCCATGATGGTATCGCTCATGGTATTAATCAGCGTTACGTGCTCGTTAACCAACTGTGCCATGTCTTTATCACCGGTGGAGATCAACAGCGAGGTTTTCTCTACAGTAGCTTGCGCGGCATAGGTACCGATAACATCATCGGCCTCAACTCCTTCGATCATAATCAACGGAAAGCCCATCGCGCGGATTATGTGGTGAATAGGTTCAATTTGCGAGCGCAAGTCATCGGGCATTGAAGGGCGGTTAGCTTTATATTCAGGATAGTAATCATCGCGAAAAGTCTTGCCTTTAGCATCAAACACCACCGCGATGCGGCTCTCTGGATACTGTTTAACTAAAGAGCGCATCATAGAAGTCACTATGCGCACTGCACCGCTGGGAAACCCTTCACTGGTTCTAAGATCCGCTTGCTGAGAGGCAAAAAAAGCACGGTATAAATAAGATGAGCCATCGACAAGGATGAGTGACGGAGTGACCATAGTAGATTCCAAATGATTCAAAAGACCGCAGTATATCCCGTCAGCTATTTAGCGCAAAGCGAAACAATACTAAGCAGACAGAGAGCTATCATCCACCGGGGCTTTTCCCTAACGCTTATATCGGCACTGCCCGGCTTTTTATAGGTGAGCCGCCGGCAGGACTAAAGGTTCTAGCTGTGCAATAGCTTGCCACTGTTTTAATATAATCTGCCGCATTGTTGCGTATCCTGTTGGCAGTGCATCTACAGCTGCAGGGCAATCTATACCTTACTCTGCTGCGCTGCACCAGGCATCTCTGCAAACGAGAGTGTAACTGGAATTCAAGACTCAGCATCTCCGCCAAACGAGCGCTTAAACTGAGGACAGATAAACCGCGAAAATCGGTTAATAATTCATGAAAAATTTAAAAATGCCGGTAGTACTACAAGCTCTAACCCCGTATTATTTGGGACAGATTAAAAAGGTGTTAATTTTGTAACGACTCATGAACATGACAACACCAGACAACAGCATTTTTTACGGTGATTCAGTGGCAGTATATACACATTTAGAGCAGACAGATTTTACGGAATTAGTGGCAGAGTACGAATTGGGAGAGCTGCTTTCTTTTAAAGGTATTGAGGGGGGCATAGAAAACACCAACTACTTCGTAACCCTCATCAATAAAGGAATTACCAGTGAGTATGTGCTTACTATCTTTGAAGAATTCAGCATGGAAGACATGCCTTTTTTTGTCGAGTTAGCCACTTGGCTCGCTGACAGAGGCCTGCCGGTACCCTACCCTGTCAAAGACAAACACGGTATCGCGTTAAAGCGCATAAAAAACAAACCGGCCATGTTGCAAAACCGTTTCCGTGGCCATCATTTAGAGCAGTGCGAATTAACGGTAGCGCACTGTGCCGCGATTGGCACTAAGTTAGCTGAATTTCACATAGCCGCCAAAGATTTCTTTTTACAGCGCAACTCCCATCGAGGTAGATTTTGGTGGCGCCGCGAAAGCATCAATATCGAAAAGCATTTAAGTGCGGCAGACGCCGAGTTGCTAAAGGATGAAGTACATCGCTTTGATCAGCTGTTAGCAGAGCACGGCGCAAACTTGCCTTTAACCGTGATTCACGGCGATTTATTTCACGACAATGTACTATTTAACGACACTAAAATTGATGCCATCATTGATCTATATAATTCAGCAACTGACTATATGTTGTTTGATTTAGCGATTTTAGCCAACGATTGGTGCCGAGATGCACACAATGCTATAGATGCAGAAAAAGAACAGGCGCTACTAGAGGCCTATCACAGCGGCAGAGCTTTCACCGATACCGAGCGCCTGGCCTGGCCACAATTGACCCAGACAGCAGCGATGCGATTTTGGCTGTCGCGACTAATTCCGGCGTACGGTATCGAGCAAGCAGGCCGCGACAGTAGTGAAATGGTCATTAAAGATCCTGACGAGCAAAAAGCAATTTTGTTATATCGTCGCGCTAACCCCTCTTCACTTCCCGCTTAAGAAGCTTCTTAATGGTTGTTATTATATATAGGTAATTTATGGACGTTACAGCAATTATTGATGGTTTAAACGATGCACAGCGTGAGGCAGTGACCGCCCCTGTGGAAAACATGTTGGTGCTGGCGGGTGCAGGATCGGGGAAGACCCGCGTACTTATTCATCGAATCGCTTGGTTAGTTAAAACCGAAGGCATCTCCCCCTACTCTATTTTGGCCGTTACTTTTACCAATAAAGCGGCCAAAGAGATGCGCGGCCGCATTGAACAGTTGCTGGGTGTCAACCCACAGGGCATGTGGGTCGGCACTTTCCACGGCTTGGCCAATCGTATTTTACGCACTCACTGGAAAGATGCTAACTTGCTGGAAAACTTCCAGATCATGGATAGTGAAGACCAGCACCGCCTGCTTAAGCGGATATGTAAAGAGTTAGCTCTGGATGATAAGCAGTGGCCCGCCAAACAATTTCAATGGTTTATCAATGCGCAAAAAGACGAGGGACTGCGCAGTCATCACTTAGAGCGTACTAACGACCCTCAGCAGCAAATGATGATCAAGGTCTATGAAACTTACGAGCAGAGCTGCGACCGGGGTGGGATGATTGATTTCGGCGAATTGCTACTGCGCTGCCTAGAGTTATTGCGCGATTTGAAGCCCAGCCTACTAGTCCACTACCAAGAGCGCTTTCGCTATATTTTGGTCGACGAGTTCCAAGACACCAACGCGATCCAATACGCCTGGTTAAGATTACTCACCGGGCACGAGCGCAAGCTGATGGCGGTCGGTGATGACGATCAATCCATCTACGGCTGGCGCGGCGCTAAAATTGAAAACATTCAAAACTTTAACCAGCACTTCCCTGGCGCTAGCCGCGTCAAACTAGAGCAAAACTACCGCTCTACCAGCACTATTTTAACCGCTGCTAACGCGGTGATCGCCAATAACAGCGGTCGTTTGGGTAAAGAGTTGTGGACTGAGGACGCCGAGGGCGACAAAATTTCGCTATACGCTGCTTTTAATGAGCAGGACGAAGCTCGCTTTGTGGTTGGGCAAATTCAAAAGTGGCAAGACGACGGCAACCTGCGTGCTGAATCAGCGATTTTATATCGCTCCAATGCGCAATCTCGAGTGATGGAGGAGAGCCTAATTCGAGCGGGAGTGCCCTATAAAATTTATGGCGGACACCGCTTCTATGATCGGTTGGAGATCAAAAATGCGCTGGCTTACATGCGCTTAATTGCCAATCGTGAGGACGATACAGCCATGGAGCGCGTGGTCAACGTCCCGAGTCGCCGGATCGGTACAAGAACCATCGAAGTGATCCGGACCCAAGCCAGAGTCGAAGGTATTTCGATGTGGCGAGCCGCCAATGAAGTCGTCGAATACAATAAAAAAAGATCCCCGCCAAAGCCGCCGAGGCGCTGCAGGGATTTTTAGACTTGATCAATCAGTTAGACAGTGGTTCAGCCGGCACTAAACTGGAAGAAATCACCGATCATGCGATTCAGCTCTCGGGTCTGATTCCCCACCACCTTAAAGAAAAAGGCGAAAAGGCTCAGTCGCGTATCGAAAACTTGGAAGAGTTGGTGAATGCGGCCAAACAGTTTAATCAACAGTGGATGCTGACGGAAGACGAGGGACAAGAGACTGAATTTAGCACCGCACTGGCAGCCTTTTTAAATCAGGCGGCACTGGATGCCGGTGAAGCACAGGCCGATGAGTACCAAGATAGCGTGCAGCTCATGACGTTGCACTCAGCCAAAGGTCTGGAGTTTCCACTGGTCTTTATGGTCGGCATGGAAGAGGGGCTATTCCCGGGAAGCAAATCCGCTGAGGAGGCGGGACGCATGGAGGAAGAGCGGCGTCTCTGTTACGTCGGCATCACCCGCGCGATGAAAAAACTGTTTATCACTTATGCGGAGTCGAGGCGCATGTACGGACAGGAAAACTACAACCGTCCCTCTCGATTTATTAATGAGATACCGATTGAATTAGTCGAAGAAGTTCGGCTAAACGCCACCATCAGCCGCCCTTTAACTGCCAGACCAACGACTTATAACAACAGCAGTATGTTCACCCAAGAGGCCGAGCAAAACAGTGGACTACACATAGGTCAACGCGTTTTCCACGACAGCTTTGGCGAGGGGATCGTACTTAGCTCAGAGGGGACTGGGGCGAAAACCCGAGTGCAAGTGAACTTTGATGATGTAGGGATTAAATGGTTAGTGCTAGGCTTCACGACATTGACCGCCGTGTAAACCAGCGTACTTGTATTATAGACCTCTGCATAACGTTGCGAGCACAGTTATCATACCCTCTGGGTAAGTTATGCAGAGGCCTGATTAAGCGAAATTTACCCAGCCAAGCATTGAGGATCACAAACCATGCGTAATTACAGTGAATCCTGCCAGCGAAACCAGCAGCCTATCTTTGATCAGCTCCAGCCCTGGCTGGAAAAAAGCAGCTCGGTTCTGGAAGTTGGCAGTGGCTCTGGGCAACACGCTATCTATTTTAGCCAGCGAGTGCCCCATCTTAGCTGGCAGTGCAGTGATAGAGAAATGTGGCTGGCTGATTTAGCCATTAACCTGCAAGAGGCTCACTCAGACTCTGCACTGGTCAATTTACCCGCGCCGATCAAGCTGGATGTTAACGGCCAGTGGCCAGTGCAAAAATTTGACCTGATCTACACCGCTAACTCTTTGCATATTATGGGCTGGGAGAGTGTGCAAGCGTTGTTCAGACAGCTGGATAACCACTTAAACAGTGCCGGTGTGCTGTGCTGCTACGGACCTTTTAAATACCAGGGAGAGTTTACCAGCGCCTCCAACGCTAATTTTGACGATTGGTTAAAGCAGCGTGATAGCGAGAGCGGGGTGCGCGAATTTGCAGCGCTGCACCGCTTGGCTCAGTCACAAAATCTACAGCTAATTTCTGACACGCCGATGCCGGCAAATAATCAATTATTAGTCTGGCAAAAGCGCTGACGGTTTTACCTAAACTGGCGGAGCTTGTGCTGAGATTACAATCACCTGTCTAGGCGGTGTTACTGGCCAAAACTCAAGCTGCGGATATGACCGTGACCATCAATAGCCACTTGCACACAGCTGGTTTCAGATATTTTTCTCAGGTCAGATCCATCTGGACAGTTGCCCCATACTTCTACTTTAACCGTCATTGAGCTATTGCCCTGTTCCACTAGCTCAGTGTAATAACTCAGTATTGTCCCCTCTAACACCGGCGACATAAACTCCATTGATCCAACTGAAATGGTTGCCACTCGACCTCTAGCGACTTTGCCAGAGCGGATTTCAGCGGCTAATACCGCCTTCGAGGCGACCCAACCACTGAATATATCACCAAACATGTTCTTCGCTTGGCTATCTGCAGGAACCATTAAACTCAATTCGCCTTTCGGCTTAAGAGACTGATCTGAACTATCCATCATTTTTACCAATTATGTTGAGGTTAATTTAACTGGGATCTGGTGCTGGCAACCGCTCTATCAACTTGCTGAATCCGTGGCTGCAGGCCTTATACTAAGCGCCGAATGAAAGCCTATGATTCAGGAGCTTATAAAGAAAGCATTCCCTTGCCATGGCTAGCATTATATATCCATTTAACCTTAACTGACTATGCCGTTAGCTACTGATATGAAAAAATCTAGAGCAGATTTTGAAACTGCGATTTTATTTTTCCCCTGTAACAGCTTTGTCACATTTAACTTTTACAGTAGCTCTATTAGATCAACACATTCAATTTAGTTAATTAACAGCTTTCAGGAGCTTCGCAATGCAACCAATGATGAAAATGATGGCAGTTGCCACTCTTTGCACTACACCATTCACACTAAGTGCTGCCAGCTTATTAGATGATAACTTGCCTACTTATCACAAGGCGGCGGGAGTCTCCGGTAACTTATCGAGCGTCGGTTCCGATACTCTAGCGAATTTAATGACCCTGTGGACAGAATCTTTCAAACGTCACTATCCGAATATCAACATCCAGATTCAGGCAGCCGGTTCATCGACCGCCCCACCAGCACTGACTGAGGGCACTTCAAATATGGGGCCGATGAGCCGCAAGATGAAAGACAAAGAAGTGGCGGCCTTCGAGAAAAAATACGGTTACAAACCAACGGCTGTCGCGGTGGCGATAGATGCACTAGCGGTCTTCGTACATAAAGATAACCCGATCAAGGGGATGAGCATTAAACAGCTAGATGCGGTTTTCTCCGCGACTCGCAAGTGTGGTGCTGATCAAGAAATCACTAAGTGGAAGCAACTTGGTTTAGCGGGAGATATTGGTAACAAAAGTATTCAGATTTTTGGTCGAAATTCAGTTTCCGGTACTTATGGCTACTTCAAGAAAAAAGCCTTGTGCAAAGGCGATTACCGTAACAGTGTCAATGAACAACCGGGCTCCGCTTCTGTCGTTCAATCGGTATCAACCTCTTTAAATGGCATTGGTTACTCTGGAATCGGCTATAAAACCTCATCAGTGCGCGCCCTGCCTCTAACCAAGAAAGATGACGGTGTTTTTATCGCCGCAACCCCAGAAAATGCAGTTAATGGCACTTATCCACTAGCTCGTTTCCTATATGTATATGTGAATAAAAAGCCAGGCCACGCGCTGCCACCGATGGAACGTGAGTTCTTAAAGATGGTCATGTCCAAATCCGGTCAAGAAGTAGTAGTGAAAGATGGCTATATCCCACTACCAGCTAAAGTTGTGATGAAGCAACTGAAAGCGCTCGATCTATAAACCAACTCTGTTTTTCAGTCATAAAAAGAGCCACTTAAGTGGCTCTTTTTATTTTGCGCGGTACTAACCTCTAGTCTCAAAGCTCTTCACAGCTGGCTATTCATAGCGCGCCAATATTTTTTGTAGTTCACCATTTTTCTTCATCTTAGTTAACTCTAAATTGAACAGTACTACATAATCATGCCATTTTTTATTAAACATAATTCGATATTCAACACTGCCCAGTTTCTTTTCAGAAACCTTAAATTTGTCCTGTAGTAATGGATTCCTCTTAATCAGCCATTTCGCGACTCGATCGTTGATAACCGCGGCATCTGACAGCTTGAAAAGCGTAGCTTTTAACAGCATTAATTCAGAATTTTCGGCACGGGTTGTGATATCCCCCGATAAAAAGTACTGATCCAACAGAGGATATAGGTAGGCGTAATGCACACTCAATGTTTTACCAAATAAATCTTCTACCGCTGCAAACCTTACGGGCATGCTTTTTAATGAATACAAAGCGTCTTCCACCGGCACAATAGCATCAGTGAAGATGTAACTCTCAGGATGACGAACCCATTCCCTAGCTGTCGGATGCGCATCTATTTCTCCTGATTTCAACTGTATTTCAGCCCGTTTTTGTGGCAGCCCAACCGTCTTAACTATATAGCCGTGGCGGCTCGCTATATGACGCATCACATCGACTAGCAGTCCCTGCCCTTGTCGCTGCTTTTGATTAAATAAAAAAGGCGGGTAACCTGTCGCGGTAACACTCATCTTAATGCTATCTGCTGCATAGCTAGACATAGTAAAACCTAAGGTAAGAAACAGTATTAAGCTAAATTTTTTCATCTTAGAATCCTGTCTTTAGCGAAGCTTGTCAAAATAACCTTATACCGTTACAACACCTTTAGTATAGCCTTATTTTCAACTTTGCTAGGCGCTGTAATATTTTTGTCATATATAAACCCTATATTGCACACATTGCTTTTATAATTGGATAACTAAGAATGAGTAATCGCTCTGATGCTAAAAAGCCTGATATCGACTTTAATACTCAGGCCATGGTTCGTCACCGTCAGTTTCGCGCCTTTAAAAATCGCTTGGCAACAGGTTCAATTACCGCCGGAGGTTTCAGTGTCATCATCGCGATACTGTTAATCTTTTTCTATTTGCTATGGGAAATAATACCGCTCTTTAAGGCAGCGGAGATTGAAGTTTGGTCGCAACAGGAGAGCCAAGCGCTGCAATACCAAAGCCCCGGTGGAGGCAACAGCTTATACTTGGCCTTAGATGAGCAGGTAGAAATTGGCATGCGTATCACCGATAACCAGCAGATCATTTTCTTTGACGCGCACACTGGGACCATTCTTAGTAAACAAAACATTGTAGCTGCAGATGGCGCTACAGCCATCAGCTTTGCGATCGTCTCTGAAGCATCCAGAATATTTGCGGTCGGTTTCGATAATGGTGATGTGTTGGTAATGAAGCACCAGTACACTAGCAGCTACCCTAATGATATTCGCATCATCACCCCTTCGATTAGCTATCCGTTAGGGGAGACCCCGATCAAAGCTGCTAATACTCGCATTGAATTACTGGCTATATCTAACGAGGATGAAAACTGGAGCATTGTCGCCGGTACAGCGCAACAGCTAACCCAGACACTGATCAACGTCGAACAAAATTTATTGAGTGATGAGCTGGTTGTCAACACCGAGACCCTGCAGTTACCCCGCTATAATTTTGACCTAGACAAACTGCTACTATTACCTGGTAAACGCTGGCTGTTAGCGACCGACAATCACGGAAAGATAGCACTGCTTGATTTACAGGCAAAGGGCGATAAGCAGTTAATTCAAGTGATTGCTGCCAGCGCCACAAAACTCACTTCATTTTCCCTGTTACTGGGCAGCAACTCACTGATTATCGGAGATCAAAACGGACAGCTCTCGCAGTGGTTTTTAGTCAAGAATAATCAAGGCCGCTGGACACTGCAAAAAGTTCGCCAATTTAACCCGTCCGATCAAGCGGTAGCCGTGATCGCCATGGAGCACCGTCGCAAAGGTTTTGCCATGGTAGATGCAGGTGGTCAACTGAATATTTATAATACGACCGCCAACCGCAACGTGCTCAAGGAGAAAATAACGAATCAAGGAGTGACGGCGGCTGCTTATGCTCCGCGCTCAAACGCCCTATTGGTTGAGCAGCAAGCTAAGCTTACCTTGTGGAAGGTAGATAACGAACACCCTGATATTTCCTGGCAGGCGCTGTGGGAAAAAGTTTGGTACGAAGGTTACCAAGAGCCCGATTATATTTGGCAGTCATCGGCATCAAACAATGATTTCGAGCCCAAATACAGCCTTATGCCGCTGGCCTTTGGTACTTTAAAGGCCGCCTTCTACGCGATGTTACTCGCCACCCCACTGGCGATTTGCGGTGCTATTTACACCGCTTACTTTATGGCGCCAGCCCTGCGCCGCAAGGTCAAGCCTTTAATCGAGCTAATGGAAGCTTTACCGACCGTTATTTTAGGTTTCTTAGCTGGCCTCTGGCTCGCGCCCTTTATTGAAAACAACCTCGCTGGCATTTTTCTCACGCTGCTCTTTATTCCCGTTGCCATTCTCGGCTTTGGCTACGGCTGGGCAAACCTCCCCAAATCGGCTCGCAACATGGTCGCTACTGGCTGGGATGCTGCCCTGCTAATACCCGTGGTGATTTTTGCCACTTTTGTAAGCCTATATTTCGCCCCCAGTGCGGAAGCGTTGCTATTTGCCGGGGACATGCGCCAGTGGATAACTGATGACGTGGGAATCCCCTTCGATCAGCGCAACGCGCTGGTGGTGGGTATTGCGATGGGATTCGCGGTAATCCCCACTATTTTCACTATCACTGAAGACGCCATTTTCTCAGTCCCTAAACATTTAAGTTACGGCTCGCTCGCCCTGGGAGCAACCCCTTGGCAGACCCTAGTCAGAGTAGTGCTACCAACCGCTAGCCCCGGTATATTTTCAGCGCTAATGGTGGGGATGGGACGCGCTGTCGGCGAGACCATGATTGTACTTATGGCGACCGGTAACACACCGATAATGGACGTCAATATCTTCGAGGGAATGCGCACCTTAGCTGCCAATATCGCCGTCGAAATTCCCGAAGCCGAAGTGGCAAGTACTCATTATAGAATCCTGTTTTTGGCCGCTTTTTCACTGTTCCTATTTACGTTTGTAGTCAACACTTTTGCCGAAGTTATCCGCCATAGATTACGTAACAAATACGGTTCGCTTTAAGCTTTATAAAGGTATTAATAATGAAAACACCCATCTCTAGTTGGACAAAATCTGGCTCACCCTGGATCTGGTTAAACGCTGGCGCCGTCGCTATCTGTGTGATTATGGTGGTTAGTTTAATTGGTTTGATTGCCGTGCGCGGCCTCGCTCATTTTTGGCCCGCTGATGTGATTCAGGCAACTTATACAGAACAGCAGAGCAGCCGAGTGGTGATCGGCGAAGTAGTGCAGATAGAACAAGTTAGCGCCACTCAATTACGCGATGCGGGAATAGCCGTTGACGCCAACATTGACAGCTTAGAACGCAAGCTGCTAAAGACCGGCAACCGCGATATGGGTGGCATAGATTTTTCTTGGGTACTGGACAGAGACCTAAGTGAAGTGACAAAACCGGCCATGCTTTTCACTGCAGAGCGCTACGAATGGGGCAATCTATACGGCTATATTCGCAGCTTTAAACAAGCCGATAAGACTATCGCCAAGATAGACAGCTATGTTAAAAGTCCGCAGTATCTAGACTTGTGGCGACGCGTTGACCAGAGTATGCAGCGTGCACAGCAGTTAAAAAAGAAAATCTTAAAGATTGAAAAGAATCAAATAGGCAGTATCAATTATCAACTAGAGCGCTTGCGTTTAAAGGAGCGCCGCCTAGAGCTAGACGCTAATAATGACCCTCAAGCTCTGGCGGAAATAACCACTGAGCGAGCACAGCTACAAACAGACTATCATGCATTAGAAGTAATGCTGATCGAGCTTTACACTGACATCAATCGCGATAGCATTAGTGTTGAAGTGGCCAGTGGTAAAATAGTGCCCGTGCAAATAGCCAGTTTGGTACGTGTTTTTAGGGCTAATGATCTGCGCTTAGACCAGAAAATGCTGCACTACGTAGAAAAATTGTGGGAGTTTGTCTCTGAAGATCCCCGAGAAGCGAATACCGAGGGCGGCATCTTCCCCGCTATTTTTGGCACGGTGATGATGGTTATTTTAATGTCGATAATGGTCACACCTTTTGGCGTGGTGGCCGCGGTGTATTTAAGTGAATACGCAAAACAAAGTTTTACTACTCGACTGATTCGCATCGCGGTGAATAATTTGGCGGGGGTTCCCTCTATTGTCTACGGTGTATTTGGGTTAGGTTTCTTCGTCTATGTGCTCGGTGGTTCAATCGATCAGCTGTTCTATGCTGAAGCATTGCCCTCCCCGACATTTGGTACCGGCGGCTTGCTCTGGGCCTCGATCACTCTAGCACTATTAACCGTTCCAGTGGTGATAGTCGCCACCGAAGAAGGCCTGAGTCGTATCCCCCGTGCATTAAAAGAGGGCTCTTTAGCATTAGGAGCGACCAAGGCAGAAACCTTGTTTAAAATCATACTGCCGATGACCAGCCCGGCGATGATGACCGGTGTTATATTGGCGATCGCTCGCGCCGCAGGTGAAGTAGCCCCGTTGATGCTGGTCGGAGTGGTAAAACTTGCTCCTACGCTGCCGCTCAACATGAATTACCCCTATCTGCATTTAGATCAAAAAATCATGCACTTAGGCTTTCATATTTATGACGTTGGCTTTCAAAGTCCAAACGTTGAGGCCTCTCGACCGCTGGTCTACGCCACCGCTTTTTTACTTATCTTAGTGATCGCGCTCTTGAACTTATCAGCGGTCGCTATACGCAATCGATTACGTGAAAAATACAAAGCTCTGGAAATGTGATTTTTCAACTTATTTAGGATAAAACCATGTCGAAGGTTACCACTGCTAGCATTGATTTAAGCTCCATCATCAAAGGTCAAGAAAATTTAAAATTCGCCGGCCAAGAAATTAAGATACACACCCGCGATTTAAAAGTATTCTACGGCGATAAAGAAGCACTGCACGGCATTACCATGGACATTCCAAAACACCGTGTAACTGCTTTTATAGGTCCATCAGGGTGTGGGAAATCTACCTTATTGCGCTGTTTTAATCGCATGAATGACCTAGTAGATAACTGCAGCATTAGCGGTGAAATAATTTTAGATAATCGCAACATCTACGCTAAAGATATTGAGGTTGCAGAACTGCGACGTCGAGTCGGAATGGTTTTTCAAAAGCCCAACCCCTTTCCGAAAACTGTCTATGAGAACGTTGCCTACGGGCTGCGTATTCAAGGGGTGAAGAAAAAGCGAGTGATTGATGAGTCTGTCGAATGGGCGCTAAAATCTGCTGCATTATGGGACGAGGTTAAAGACCGGCTGCACGATAGCGCCCTGGGACTGTCGGGGGGACAGCAACAGCGCTTAGTGATCGCTCGCACTATTGCAGTCAGGCCAGATGTGCTGTTATTGGATGAACCCGCTTCAGCCCTTGATCCGATTTCAACGCTAAAGATTGAAGAGTTAATTCACCAGCTAAAAAAAGATTTCACCATTATCATTGTTACTCACAACATGCAGCAAGCTGCGCGGGTCTCCGATTACACCGCTTTCATGTATATGGGCGATCTTATTGAATTTGGCGTGACCGATACACTGTTCACTAACCCCGATAAGAAACAAACGGAAGACTACATTACCGGTAGGTTTGGCTAACTTTAAGCCGTTTACATATTTTAAGGAGCAGCACAAATGACCACTGATGCAAATAAGGTTTCCAAAACTGCAGGTTATTCAACCCACATATCCAAACAGTTTAATGATGAATTAGAGCAAATACGCACTGAGCTATTAGCGATGGGCGGCATTGTCGAACGTCAAGTCCACCAATCGGTAGATGCCCTGCTAGCGGGCGATTTGAAAATGGCTGAGCAGGCACTGGCGATCGATACTCAAACCAACGCCATGGAACTTCTCATCGATGAGCGCTGCACCAGTATTATAGCCAGAAGACAACCCGCCGCTTCAGATCTACGCCTGATTATCTCCATCTCCAAAGCGGTGGTAGATTTAGAGCGAATGGGCGATGAAGCGGTGCGGATTTGCAAGCAGACCATAGAGCTCAACATCAATGGCGGTTCACACGGTTTTCAGGAAGTGCGCCACATCGCAAATTTAGTGCGCAATATGGTCAAAGACGTACTGACCGCATTTGCCAGGGGAGATATTGAACAAGCTTACAAAGTCGCTAAAGGTGACCGAGCCGTCGATCAGGAATACCGCTCAGCGATGCGCACCTTGGTCAGCTTAATGATGGAGGACCCACGCACTATCTCCAGCTGTTTAAACGTTATTTGGGTACTGCGCTCGCTGGAGAGAATTGGTGACCACTCCCGAAATATGGCCGAACATATTATCTATTTAGTCAGCGGCAAAAACGTTCGCCATCAAAGCATCAAAGATATGAAGTCCACTGTAGAACAATCTATTTAAGAACTAGAACTAGAACTAGAACTAGAACTAAATCTAGAGCTAGCCAAGAACAGACTAATCAACTGTAACCAAGTCTGTTCGGTCATGATTACGCTCAATTTAGTTGAGCGTTTAATGATGGAGGACCCACGCACTATCTCCAGTTGTTTAAACGTTATTTGGGTACTGCGCTCGCTGGAGAGAATTGGTGACCACTCCCGAAATATGGCCGCGCATATTATCTACTTAGTCAGCGGTAAAACGTCCGTCATCAAAGTATCAAAGATATGAAGTCTACTGTAGAGCAATCTATTTAGGAGCTAGAACTAGAACCTAGCCAAGAACAGACTAATCGACTGCGACCAAGTCTGTTCGGTTATGATTACGCTCAATTTAGTTGATAGCCCGCTATTCTTTCAGCATAACTGTTCAGTATTCAGCCAACTTCTCGCGGCAGTAACTATCCTCGATCGATTTCCTGACACTTTTATGCTTTTTTTGCCTAATTCTTAGATAACTACACAAGCTTCGACAACATTTGCCGTTATATAAATATTAAATTTATTATAGTATTAGATTATTCGCAGTTACTGAACCTAAATTAAATAATTACTACTAGCTGTATGACGAATATGGTAGGGAGTTAGTTTTATGGAAAAGAATGTCGTTTATGGAGATTTAAATTGCCCGTACAGCTATGCCCTCCATGCAAAATTAAAAGACATGGCACTCTTAGATCAAGTAGAATATCGCTTTGTTGAGCACGCCCCAGATCTAGGTTTATACGGTAATCGTCCGGAGATATTGACGGAACTCGCCAATGATGTTTTTGCGGTTCGCTCACTCGCAGAAGACGTGCCACTAGCACTGCCCCCGAAGCGCCCAGATAGCCGCTTTGCTATTTTGTGTATCATTGCCGCGAAAATGGTCGATGAACACAAAGCCAGTAAATTACTCAGCCTTTTTTACACTGCGCTGTGGGTGGACGGCAAAGACATCTCCTGCCCAAGTACCATTTTTAAATGCATTGAAGAAGCCGAATTGCCGCTGGAGTTAGAAGTGGATGAAGGCTGTGAAGAGCAACTCGATAACTGGCAAGACCAGTGGGATAAAAGCAAAGTAGGCTCGCGAATCCCCGCCATTATTGCCCCAGATAATCGCAAGCTATTAGGACTGCCGAGTGTCACCGAAATTGGTGCATTTTTTGCGGGAGAAGAACAGAAGCTACAAAATGATTCTACTAAGCTGCAGCGTTCATCGAGTCTGCATTCAATCGCCATTTTATGCACTAACGATATCACCTCAATGTGGTCCCCTATCGAGGCGATCAGAGGCGAGTACAATTTATTATTGCCCGCTTCCATGGAAGAGTTAAAACAGCTGTTCAATTCTGAAGAGCATGCCCCCGATCTGATTCTACTACACGCAGAAGAGCACTGGGATGAATTGCTACGCGGCTATCAAAGCTTTATTGAACGGATGAAAATTAGCTACACGCCAATCGCGATTATCGGTGCAGAAGATAATGATTTACTCGAGCTGTCTGCATATTCATCAGGTGCTGCAGACTACATTACTAAAGGGCGCTCTTCCGGAATTTTAAAAGCGCGGATCGGCATGATGCTCGACCTTAAAAAATCTCGCGATTTTTTAGAGCGCTCCGCTCGCATCGATGGTCTAACCGGTATTAACAATCGTCGCGAGTTTGAAAAGCTACTTGAACAAGAGTGGCGCCGCAGCTCACGCACTAGCTCAAACTTAGCGCTGATCATGTTAGATGTCGATTTTTTCAAACCTTTCAATGATAAGTATGGCCATCTAGCGGGGGACTCTGCCCTGCGCTCAATATCCAAAGTATTGCAAGATTGCTTAAGCCGCCCCTATGACGCAGCCTGTCGTTACGGTGGTGAGGAATTTGTTATTTTGATGCCTGAAACTGATGCAGAAGGTGCCCGAAAAGTCGCCGAGCTGTTAAGACAGGCGATCATGGATCTGAAAATCCCCCACGAAACATCTAGCGTCTGTGACGTGATAACGGTCAGCCAAGGTATCGCCAGCTTTACCCCAAATGATACTAACTCTCCGATGTTGTTAATCCAAGCGGCCGATAAAGCGCTCTATCATGGTAAAAACACCACTAGAAATGCAATCACAGTCGATGGCGATTACTAGCGCAGCTCTACCATGATCCGCTATCTAGCACCTTCGCTCAGGTGCTAGATAGCCTCAACTACTGATTATCGGTAGCGTGCATAGCAGCTTTTAGAGAGATGAAATATAAAATCTAACAGCAATACGATGACGATCGCGAATCCGGTTAACGGCAACAAAGCGCCAATTAACAGCACTACAACCATTCCTTGATACCACCTTTTCGAACGGCTAATCGCCTTGGGCGCATTCAGTGACAATAGTGAGTTCTGCTGGGATTTTATTGGCTTTCGCTGCCACCACATATAGATTCCGGTTAAGCAAATCAATATATACAGTAGGCACAATAGAGTATTGACCAGTAGGTTAACCCAACCTAAGTCCCCTTGATGCAAACCAATTCCCGCCGCCATAAACTTGGCCATTAATGAGTATTCTGACCAGCCAGTATCGACTAGCACTGCCCCAGAGTACTGATCAATATGCACAGTACGATCTAAACGCGGATCGGATACATCCCCACTCATAGTATCTGCTGAGAGCGTATAAACCGCTTTCGGACCTGAAGGAAGGTTAATTTGATACTGTTGCATAGTTAAGGTTTTAGCGATCTCCACAATCGTATTTAAATCGACCTGCGCCGCATTTTTGTGGCCGGCAGTGGCCTGCGATAACGGCAGCCGAGTTTGCTCTAAGCTCCAAGGTACCTCTTCCATCACTCCTTGATTTAAGCTCGCATGAGTATCGTCGGACAAGGGAATGTCGCCCCATTTTTCGGCGGGAAAACTATTCCAGGCCTGTACCAGTTTAGCCCCCCATACGCCGCTCCAACTCAAACCACTGATCACAAACAATATCAAAAACAACAAGGTATAAATGCCGATTGAACTGTGCAGTTGATTGAAGAAAACTCTTTTACCCTTGCGCACTGTTGGCACAAAGACAATCGTTTTGCTTTTTCGCGCCGAAATCCACAAAAATAAGCCACTAGCAATCAGTAAGATGATGAAGCCGGTCGCTGTTTCTATCACCCTGTCACCCCAATCTCCCAATAACAGAGAGCCGTGGATATCATTGGCAAGTGCATACCAGCTGTCATCGCGATCAATGGCCTGCAACACTTCCCCGCTGTAGGGATTCACAGCGATCTGCAAGGTTTTATCATTGAGCACCATCGAAAAGAAGTTCGCTTGATCTGGCTGTCGGGCAGGTAAATACTTAACTACTTTTCCATCGGGATAGCTTTTTGAGATAAAACCCAGTTGCTCAACCGCTGAAAGCCGCTGCTGTGGTAACACTTCGATGGTCAGCTTACCGTCGAAGCGAAAATTTTGAATTTGTTGATCATATAACATCACCATTCCGGTGAGGCTTAAGATGATCAAAAAAGGGATGACGAAGATCCCGGCATAAAAGTGCCAGCGCCATACCGTTTGGTAGATCGCCTGTTGCTGAGAGTTATTCGGTGATTGGGTTACTTTTTGTTGCATAAAAAAACCATATATATTGATAGTCTAGCTTCAACTGCGAAAGCTAGAGCCTGAATCAGTGACTTCCATGCGGCGCTTAGCGACCCTACAACGGTTTGAAACATAACTACTGAACTTCAAGATGCAGCTAATGCTTTTAATATTCCGATGTAAAATCAATATTTTACGTTCTGCGCCCACTCTGAAACCACAGTTTCAGGTAGAAGAGAGACACTCTATTGTTTAGTCAACGCGCAACTGCTGAACACAGCCCAGCTAAACAATTATTTATTGAGTTTTACTTGATTGATTGCCAAAGAAACTAACTGATCGGCGGAGCTCGGGGAATTTTCTGTAAGTGGCTGGGGTTGGATGGGTAGAACACATAGATTGGCGCCGCCAAAAAGACCTGCTGCTGACTCGTTACATGATAGCGAGCATCTTTTGACGTCGATACTTCGCTAAGGCAGGGACAGTGACTAACTTCATGCGTAGAGTGGCTCTCACTAGATTGCGCCACATTGACTAATTGGACGCCTTTCTGGGTGCACAGTAAAATCCAATTACTATCTATAGGAACGAGGTTATTGAGCAGTGGCAGACTAAATAAAATCCACCAACCAAAGAGCCCTATCCCTTTTAAATAAATATTAGATTGATACTTTAAAATCACAACTGACACCGGCTATCATCGCTAAATAGTCACTGATCTATGCAACGAAACTATAAACTAGCACCGATGAAGCAGAGAACACACACCGCCATTTAATAACTATTCACCTAGATTTCATAGGGTTAATATCAATAGACTTGATTGAAATCAATAGTCAGCTAAAGGTGGAAATTTTTTAATCAATTCTGCTTTACCTAATTTTTGCAACAGCTGGATATTGCGCTTGGGAATACTGTCAGGATCCGGATGATTCTCCAACACTCGGCTCATTTGAGCTTCTCTAATAATGTGCAGCATCGGGTACGGAGACCTATTGGTGTAATTCGCAATCGCCTCGCTGCTCTCTCCAGCAAAGACATACTGAGGATGAAAACTGGCGAGCTGGAACTCTCCCTCCAAGCTAGCTTCCTTGATTAGCTGCTCGCAGTGCGCCAAAAAATCCAAATAGTCATAAAAATCTGCCAGCGCATTTGGCACTATCATTAAGGTGGTCGCTATCTCTCCCTCGTCAGAGAGCTGTATAGCCTCTAACTCACTTAAAAAAAACTCACTGAGCGCCGCGTGCTCTGTTTCTTGAGTAATCGCATACCTTAAACTGTCAGCTTTAAGCACCGGCTTGGCAAAGGGGCAAAGGTTGAGCCCGACGACTATTTGGATAACCCATTGCCGACTGATCAGTAGCTGTTGTTCTGAGCTTTTTCGCATCTTCACCGCTCGATTGGTTAATCCCAATCTTTAAAAATGAATTTGAATTAGAACTTATATTAGAAGTGCTAGCATTGATCGCAAGCAAAGCTCTGATATTGTAAATAAAGTAACGGTTTTAGCGAACTAAAAAGAGCTTTAGAAATGATTTAGCGACTCAGACAAGTTCACACTAAGTACAAATTCCAGTAAGATCCGCTTATTATTGTATTGTAAGGTTTAGGGATAACTCGATGTTAAAAAAAATATTCAGAGTCGATAGCTTTCGTTTTGGCGAGGGAGCGATCAGCGGCTATATCGCTTGCCTACTATCAGTTTTATGTTTTCTAGGCGTACTCTCCTTCCATTTTCCTCAGTATTTAACCACCCCGGAACTCAGCGCGAACTACAACGTCGCTTTTTTACGGCAGCTGTTGTTCGGATCGCTAGTGCTAGCAGGGAGTTTAGGGCTATTAAACTTTGTGCGTAATAAAAACAAGCGGCTGGGAGTGTTCGCCTGGTTTTTTGTGATTATTTCAATTGCTTTAGGAGGTCACCGGGTCGAAGTTTTAGACTATCAACACAGTACTTTTTATCTGGGGATGGACTGGTTTATCTTGGACCTACTCGGATCGACCTTGATCTTTATCTTTATCGAGAAGCTGATCCCCCACCGTAAAACTCAAGCTATTTTGCGCCCAGAATGGCAGGGAGATTTAAATCACTTCTTCGTCAATCATCTATTGGTGGGGTTTATTTTACTGGCCGCAAATCTATTTATTCATCGCGGCTTCTCCTGGGCTATCTTTGAAAACGTGCAAGTTTTTATCAATCAAATGCCTTTTCTGCTACAGATATTCGCAATTTTATTGGCCGCTGATCTCGCCCAGTACAGCGCCCATCGGCTCTATCATGAAGTACCGGTCTTCTGGCGCTTTCACAGCGTGCACCACAGCGCCAAACAGATGGACTGGCTCGCGGGATCTAGACAACATATTTTAGAGTTAATCGCCACTCGCTGCCTAGTGTTAACACCGATCTTTCTCTTGGGATTTTCCAAGCAGATTATCGATATTTACGTAATCATCGTCGGCTTGCAGGCGGTCTTTAATCACGCCAATGTACAGCTAAAATTTGGCTGGCTAAAATATATCATTGTCACACCGCAGTTCCACCACTGGCACCACTCTTCAGATGACGTCGCTATCGATCGCAACTACGCCGCGCATTTCTCTTTTCTAGACTACCTGTTCGGCACGGCGGTCAAGGGACAAAATGAGTGGCCTCAAGCTTATGGAGTGGTTGGAGATTATGTACCGGTAGGCATGTACAAACAGCAACTGTTCCCATTTCAGTCAGTGCTGCGAATGATAGGTAAAAGATTAAAGAAGCCAGCCAGCTGAAGGCTAATACCTGAATCCGTGACTTCAAAGTGAATACAGAGTGTAAGATATTGGTTTTACAGTGGAATTGAAAAATCTTAGCTGCACCCGTAGGTTCAGCGGGCATTTTTCTAACCGCTGTATAATCAAGAGCTTGCGCTATGTGGTGCATTGAAGTCACTGATTCAGGTAATASATTCAATTTACAAGATATTTCACTTAAGAGTTCTGTATTCAGCACTGAAAAATCGCTACTATGTACGCAAGTACAGCCGCTAATATCGCCGCTGTAAAGCTGCGTCAGCAGCACTAAATAACTGTATAATCTATGATTCACAGGAGTATTGGCTTGTCCATCAAAGCTGCGTTGTCCGCGATTAATTTCGATACTCGCTGGATCACTTTTAAGCGCCCCAATAGTTTACAGGCACCCCATCTTTGGCGGCGCTGGCTGTGTGACAGGGGCTCGCTTACCAAACACCTGATCGCTGCCAGTGGCAATCAATTCAGAGTTGACCTACAACACTCCGACTGGCAATTCCCCTGTCGCTCTGAAGCTAACATGCTGGGCATTAAGCATCGCCAGGTGGCTCTGATTCGCGAGGTTAAACTCAAAGGTAATGATCAAACCTATGTATTTGCCAGAACGGTTATTCCCGCGAGTACTTTAACTGGCAGAGAGAAGCAGCTATCGATGCTCGGCAATCGCTCGCTAGGCACGGTACTCTTTAGTGATCCGAGCATGCGGCGCGGCAAACTGCAAATTAGTCGCCTGCGTTTAGATTCGGGTGAGCAAGTTTGGGCGCGCCGCTCTCTTTTTTATCTCTCGGGTAAACCACTGTTAGTCTGTGAAGTCTTTATGCCGATATTAGCTGACCTCGATTATCAGCCGCCGCTATTACCTGAAACTAACTTGTGATGCTTGCATGACCTTAATTGAACGTTTAAACATCTACACCGCCCTCACTAGGTTCAACAAGCCTATCGGTAGTTATCTACTGTTGTGGCCGACTCTTTGGGCGCTGTGGATAGCTAGTGCAGGACACCCTGATCCGCTACTTATCTTAGTGTTTACCCTCGGGGTGTTTCTGACACGCTCTGCGGGATGCGTGATCAACGATGTGGCCGATCGAAAAATTGATGGTCAGGTCAAACGCACCGCACTGCGCCCGTTAGCGCAGGGCTTGATTTCCACAAAAGAGGCGATCGCGCTGTTTGTAGTGTTGATGCTGGCAGCTTTTTTGCTGGTGTTATTGACGACTAACGCACTGACCGTTTACCTCTCTTTTGCCGCACTATTACTGGCTTTTTGTTACCCTTTTATGAAAAGGTTCACACATTTCCCACAGCTAGTGTTGGGGGCGGCTTTCGGCTTTGGCATTCCCATGGCTTTTACCGCCACCAACGAGCAGCTGCCGCTGTTGGCTTGGTTGTTATACTTTGCGAAAATTGCTTGGACAGTCGCCTACGATACCATGTACGCCATGGTTGATAGGGATGATGATTTGCAGATAGGGGTTAAATCAACGGCGATTCTATTCGGAAAAAATGACAATTTAATCAACGCCTTACTGCAAGTCTGCAGTGTTTTTCTACTTATTTTGGTCGGTTTTATAGCGCACTTAGGTGGCTACTATTATGCGAGTCTAATCGCCATGTGTGGCTTTTTTGCCTACCAGCAATATTTAACCAAAGATCGCCACAGAGACGCTTGTTTTAAAGCTTTTTTAAATAATCACTACGCGGGCTTAGTGGTCTTTATCGGTATTGTGCTGGATTATTTGTAATATCAATCGGTTGCCGATAGGCAAAAAAATTGCACACTCATCACTAAACATTTGATCCTGTAACAATTTTGTCACAAATTTAATTTGTAATAGCAGTAATTATTCACCTTACTGCGTCTGTACTGATACGGGCAACTAACCAATGAAGAGGTTAAAATGGGACCTGTTAAACAAATTCTAATTGTAGACGACGAGGCGCCAATACGACAGATGATCGCAGTCGCTTTAGAAATGGCTGGTTTTGAATGCATTGAAGCAGACAGTGC
Source organism: Osedax symbiont Rs1 (assembly GCA_000416275.1). GTDB lineage: Bacteria > Pseudomonadota > Gammaproteobacteria > Pseudomonadales > Balneatricaceae > Rs1. The sequence continues at coordinate 42,417 of ASZJ01000174.1, read as the reverse complement.
ACAATTAGCACTTGAGAAAATCATCAACAATAAACCTGACATGGTGCTATTAGATTGGATGATGCCGAAAATGAGCGGTATTGAACTGGCCAGACGTCTACGCAGCAGTGAACAAACTGCCGATATCCCGATTATCATGCTGACAGCCCGGGATGATGAAGATCACAAAGTACATGGCTTAGAAGCGGGAATTGATGATTACATTACCAAGCCATTCTCCCCTCGCGAGTTAGTGGCACGCCTCAAATCAGTGCTGCGTAGAGTGACACCTAGAGGCGTTGACAACGCGGTGGAGGTCGACGGTTTAATCCTCGACCCGATATCCCACAGAGCCAGCGCAGATGGGCATGCATTAGATTTAGGCCCCACTGAATACCGCTTGCTGCAATTTTTTATGACCCATCAAGACCGAGCCTATTCTCGTACCCAACTGTTAGACATGGTGTGGGGAGGTAATGTCTATGTTGAAGAGCGCACCGTCGATGTACACATTAGAAGGCTGCGTAAAGCGCTGGGTAAACGACACCAGTACTTAGTACAAACGGTACGGGGCACTGGCTACCGCTTCTCCACCCAAACTCAGTAGTGACTGCAGCGTGTTGTAAGCAGTTAGCCGTAAACACTACCAGCGGCAATTAACAGCGCTTCGAAGCAGAAATAATAGGATCAACTTTGCTAAAACCTTCCCAACTATCTTCCACTAAATATTTGCTGATGATCGCAGCGGCGCTAATCTTTGGCTGGTTTTTAGATTTAATAGCATGGAGTTTAGTAGCGGCACTTATCGTCTGGTCGACACTACAACTTCACCAGTTGCGCAGACTAAAAAATTGGCTTGCACAAGAGTTAAAAACCGATCCTCCCGATGCCTCTGGCGAGTGGGGCGAAGTATTTGATAGCTTGTATCGTATCCGCAGAGCTCGCCGCCAACGCGAGCAAAATTTACAGGCGACCATCGACCGCTTCCAACAGTTTTCAGCGGCGCTTAAAGATGCGGTGGTGATCGTCGATAAGCACAACAACATGCTCTGGTGGAATTTAGCGGCACAGCACTTACTGGGCTTAAAAGATCGCTCAGATACTGGCAAACCACTCTTTAATATGCTGCGCGACCCGCACTTTATTCGCTATTGCCAGCGCGGCAATTTTGCTGAGCCGCTATTACAAACCAGCCCGCACAACAGCGCTATTGAATTGCAGTATTTGATTACAGAGTTCGGCGACTCTGAGAAGCTACTGGTGGCCCGCGACATCACAGATTTAATCAGATTAGAGCAAACCCGCCAAGATTTTGTCGCCAACGCCTCCCATGAGTTACGCACCCCCCTCACGGTAATTAGAGGCTACTTAGAAACCTTCTTAGACCAGGGGAACTTACCGGATTCACTCTATCATGCCATGCTTCAAATGCAGCAACAATCCGATAGGATGCAAAGCTTAGTTGAAGATTTGCTACTCTTGTCAAAATTAGACTCAACTGAAGTCGTGGTCGATGAAGCACCAGTCGACGCCCCCGGGATTATTCTCTCCATTTTAGAATCGACAGAGCAAGCCGCTCAGGGCAAGAAACATTTTATCAGTGTTAGTCTAGCGGATAACATTGGCCTAATCGGTAGAGAGAAAGAACTGCATAGTGCCTTTTCCAACCTGATCTATAATGCACTTCGCTATACGCCCACCGGAGGTGATATTCAGATTAGCTGGAGCTGTGACACTACCGGTGGTTGCTTTAGCGTCACCGATAATGGCCTGGGAATTAGCTCAATCCACTTAGATAGAATTACCGAGCGTTTTTACCGGGTCGACGATGACAGGTCGGCCAATACTGGCGGTTCAGGACTTGGCCTGGCGATCGTTAAAAACGTCTTGCATAGGCACCAAGGTCACTTAGAGATAGTCAGCACTTTAGGTAAAGGCAGCTGCTTTAGCTGCCACTTCCCATTAGATACTTTAGTAGAGCTATAGCTTGACACAACAGCCCCTCTGGGAAGCTCAAGTATCACACTGCAACCAACAACAGCCTTGATTTAAGCAGCGTAGCAGTCTATCTTTAAATAAACTGCTCGATTAATGAGCAGCACTCACTGAGAATTAAAATTAGCAAGCTCATATGCGTCCCTGGCGTACAGAGGTTCTCTTTAAGCAAATCACGTCTTGAGCGCCTAGCAATACTAATCCTTTAGCGTCATCATTAAGGAGCATGCATATGCACACCTACCCAGCTGCCTTTATCAGCCTAATCTGCCTATTGTACACATCCCCGCTGCTCGCCAAAGAATTCAAAATATCGACGATCGATGCCTGCCCTTATATGTGCCAAGACAAACCGCAAAAAGGCTATGTCATCGACCTATTAAATGAAATTTTTAAAGGTGAAAAAGCGTCGCTAAAGTTTGTTTTTCTCCCTTGGAATAGAGCCATCAGACTCGCCAATCTTGGAGAGATTTCGATGGTCTTAGCGCCAACTAAAAAGGAGGCACCCTCTCTAAACTACCCCACCGAAGCTATCGGCACCCAACGGGAGTGTTTTATAACCAGAGCTGATAGCCACTGGGAGTACGTTTCCGATCAGAGCCTCAAAAACAGTACTACAATAATACCTTACGGCTGGGGTCATATCGATCAACTAAAGTCCAAATTTGGACAGCCGACATTTGACCGACACATAACGCTTTTTGAGTACGATGAAAACTATTATTCCAGGGCAATTTTAATGCTAGAAAAAGGTCGCGCTACCGCCATGTTCGCCGATCCGGTTAGTTTACAGCACTACCTTAAACTGGCTTCTAAAAAACAGATAGCACTTAAAAATGTCGGCTGCATATCAACATCCTTGCTCTACATCGGAATATCTCCACATCCAAATGTTGATAGTGCTGAATTAGCAGCGCTCTTGGATAGCGGAATACGCGCTCTCAGACTCTCGGGAAAGCTAGCCAGCATTTTGCAAGAATACAACCTATCAGACTGGAAAGATGAGCAGCAGTGAATGATTCGCAGTGGCTATATATTGGGGAATGAGCACCCAAGGGTGCCTCTGAACAAGTCCCACATTTTTCCTGTGGATAACTTGTTTAGAGGTTCCTTACGGGAGCCTCGAGCAGAATTTTATTGATGTTCTTCAATCCAATACAAGGTCGCACCAATCACCGCGACTGGCATCATTATAAAGTTCAAAATCGGCACCATCATGGCCAACTGCACCAGCCCACCGAAGCCTAAGCTGGTTAAGCGCTGTTTTTTCAGCAGCCGCAACATTTCTTTAAAGGAGACTTTGTTATTATCCATCGGATAATCGCAATATTGAATAGCCATCATCCACGCCCCAAACAAAAACCAAAAGATCGGGGCAAATAAGTTCAGTCCGGGGATAAAGCTTAGGATCAGCAACAGAATCAGTCGAGGCAGATAGTAAGCTAATTTTGCAAACTCGCGAGCGATCGATCTCGGGACTATATTCAGCAACTCTTTAAAGCTTTCTTCAGGCAACATTTTGCCAGTTTGCATTTGTTCGACCCTCTCCGACAACAGGCCGTTGAAAGGCGCCGCGATGATATTGGCGACTATGTTAAAACTATAATAAATCACCAGCACAGCAGTGATGGCAAACAGTGGATAGAAAATAAATTCTAAAAAGGACAAAAAACCAGGTAGAAAGCTTAGCCAACTTGCGATCCAAGTTGGCAGCTGATTAAACATTACGAACAAAGCGGCGGAAAACAACACTATGTTAATAATTAATGGAATTATGACGAACGCGCGTAATTTTTTTTCAGATAGTAAATGCACACCACGTAAAATATAGCGTCCACCTTGTACAGGGTTACCTAGCATTTTTTTCTCTCATGATTAATTGGATAGTAATAGCTTAGCTCTAAGGTTTTATTGAGTTGAGAGCTCGCATAACTTACCCAGAGGGTATGATAACTGCGCTCGATAATGCGTTATAAACTGTCTTACCTTCGCTCGCAACGTTATACAGAGGTCTCAAGTTGTTACTTACTGCAAAAGTAAATTTTTTGTTTCAGTAAAAACCGACACCCTTCGCCATTCAAATTTTTATTCCAACAGCCGTCTTTTAACCAGGCCTTATCATCCTTAGTCAGCTTTTCTTGATAAACCGGCACCCCAGCACAAAAACCGACACTCGGCTCAGCATTCGCCAGGCAGGATTTTAAGAAGAGCCCCTGGTCTAAGGTGCAGTCAAAAGCAAAACACTTACCCAGTTGTTTAAAGCCTTGCGTTAAGCATTGCCGCTGGTCTGCAGTCGAGGCAAACTCCGCTCCTTTTTGCATAAACAAAGCGGTCTGTTGTTGCCGCTGTTGATTGAAATCTTTGAGCCACTGCTCTTTATTTAACCAAAATGCAATAATCGCAATGCTCGAAATCAGCACCACTAACCACAGAATTTTTTTAAACATTAGGTTCTTTTTTTCCTGTAATGGACGAAATCAGATGAGACTGGCAGGGGCGTTATTTGGCCGGCCGATACAGCCCCATTACACAGACAATGAAGCCGAGCAAAGCGAGTAACATTGCCGAGTTAACCAACGCGGTATTACGAGCCATAAAGGTAGAGCTGGAGTGGCTATTTTGCATATCACAAGCTTGTTGTACGTAGTCAAAAGAGCCACCTACAGCGATACAATCTGCCACATTTGACTGTTCTGGCAAGTATAGGCCCATCAGTAACAGACAGGGGACGATCAACAAAAGCAAACCTATTTTAATCATATTAAACCCGCCAGTTATCAATCAATACTAATGCCAATATTACTAACGCCTTGATTATTGGCCAACTCTTTAAGCGAGGCGAGCAGTTCTTGGTTGACTGATTTCGCGTTTTGCAGCTGCTCAATCACCGCTGCTTGAAAATCATCTTCCTGCTCCATCAGCTGATGACTACTAATTAAGCGCATGATTTCAGCGTCTGACATTTGATCGTCACCTTCAGACATTTCAACAAAGCTAGCCACAGTCTCTCTTGATACTAAACCGATGGTGACAGCCTCTTCGTATTCCGGCTGAATCGCGCATGACACAGCGGCATGTAAACAAGTGATCGCATCTAGGGCCGGAGCGGCACCATACATATCAAACTTTTCTAAATCTGGCATATTGTCTTCAACCTTAGTCAACTGCAATGCAAAATTCATATGTGCACCACCGGGCGCTAATGATTGCCATAGGCCGTCCAGCATGTTGGCCATTTTCTTCGCGTCGCCAAATTCAACGATAGCGCTAAACAGTGCAAAGTTTGGGAACTGTCGCTGTGCGACTGCGGTGCAATATGCAATCAATTTAGGCTGGTCGAATTCCTGTAACTGCCGCTCTAACAATAGTGCTTCATTCATGTGATGTTCCAAGATTTAAAAAAACGATTACTGTTGATGCGCCCGACAACATCGTAGGTTTGTCGTATAGCGTATTGTAAAGTTTTTTCCTATGATTGCAGCCTAATAAACCTTTTTTCAGCAGTTGCTTGAGCTGAGAGCTAGCTACAACTTTAACTTTTTGAGCAGACCAACAAACTTAATCGTAGGATCTATACTGTTTACAATATAGAATCATTTCATAAAATAATAACTTTAAAGTGGATACCTTGAATACGAGCAACTTATTAAAGTCCATCACTAGCGCGCGTAAGCAGCTGCGAAAATCCGAACAAAAGGTCGCTGATTTTGTTTTAGAGCACGCGGCAGATGTCATTCATATGCGCATCGTTGATCTCGCTGCCAAGGCCAATGTCAGCGAACCTACGGTGGTACGTTTCTGTCGAGCCCTTCACTACGAGGGTTTCCAAGACTTCAAAATGACCCTGGCGCAAGATTTAGCCAGCAACCCAAATTTTGAACAGTTCACCTTGGACAGCGAAGACAGTGTTAAAGATTTTCAGCAGAAAATTTTTGATTCGATGATTGGTAATTTAATTCACATTCGAGACCACTTAGAACCGGCGAACATTGAAAGCGCGATTGAAGCACTGGCGAGTGCGCGACGCATTGAGTTTTATGGCTTTGGCGCATCGGCTGCAGTTTGCAGTGATGCGCAACACAAGTTTCACCGGCTACAAATTTCTGCCGCCGCTCATTCAGATCCGCATATGCAAATCATTTCTGCCGTCACCATGAATGAACAAGACGTGGTGGTGGCTATCTCGCAAACCGGCCGCACCAAAGACATGCTGCACACTTGTAAACTAGTCCGTGAGACCGGGGCGACGGTGCTCACTTTGTGTCCATCCAACACCCCCTTAGCCGAGCTTGCCAGTATTGCTATACCTATAGATTTAGAGGAGGACAAAGACCTGAATACGCTGATGTCATCGCGGGTCTTACACTTAGTGGTGATGGACGTATTGGCGGTAGGCGTGGCGATGAAACTTGGACCTAAGGTAATAGAGCACTTGAAAACCATCAAACGCAGTTTACGTAATTTGCGACAAAACGACAAACGCAGCTTTACACCTAAGTAGCAGCACCTAAATAGTGGCACCTTAGGCCTCACCGCATCATTAGCTCCCATCTAGCAACAAATATCGACTGGACAAACCCCGTTACGACCCCGTTTTTGGATGAAAAACAATTCGTCGCCAATTGGATACAAATTCGGCAAATTTGACTTTTTGCATAAATTGAACAACTATTAATGCACACTAGACATAGTTCAATAGGAAAACGTCTAACTTTTAAATAGAAGTTTTTCTGTTTTATTATTTTTCAGGAGTGCATATGATGCTAGACAAAAGCAGTCATTCTACTAAGTTGGATCCCCGGTTAATCGATACGATCATTGGCTACCAGGAAAACTTGCAAAACGAGAGCAAACAGCAACACTCGCGACGCATTTTAGAGGCGCGGCGCGCAATCGAAAAACATAACGAGCAAAAACAATTAACTGACACCCTGAATGATGACTGGTTGATTGATTAATAATATTATCGCCAACACTGGGCTGAGCTCTTTCAGCCCTCAGCCATTTCAAACTTCACAACCTACTGTATTAACTTCATTTCACCTCTCAATTGCATAGCTGCAAACGACCCTCCGCCATCCACTGACTATTAAATTGAGTCTAAATATCATTTAACTGTCATCTCTGCGTCATATTTTTCTTTTAATATCCGTCATGCAATAGCCAGTTATTGCAGCTCAGATCAGATGTTTTCACCAATTCGACTTAAAATGACGATGGAGATTAAGCGATGTTGACTCACCAGAAAATCGCACACAACAATATTGAAATTGATGTATTCAATGCCATTATCGGCTTTCAAGATCAACTTAAAATTAGCGACCAAAAAAAACGCTGTCAACGGGTGTCTGCCGCCCGCAGGGGCATTGAAAAACACCATGAATCACAGCTGCTAAACAAGAATTTGGCAGAAATTTGGCACTAATACCTGATTACGTGAAATCGAAAAGTCTTAACGACGCTTATCAGTTCTGTAAGTGTTTTTCTAACCGCTGTACAATCAAAAGCTTGCGCTATATGGCACAGTGAAACCACTGATTCAGGTCTTAGCAATATACTGCAACAGCACTCAGAAAATGTTTGCGGCACATCGACTCATAGCTGTCATTGCCCCCTATTACCACTTGCTCGCCAGCTTTTATAACATTAGCACTCGCATCGCGCCTTACCACCATCGTCGCTTTACGACCACAGTGACAAACGGCTTTCAGCTCAGTTAACTTATCGGCGATGGTCAGTAACCTTTGGCTGCCGGGAAATAGCTCCCCTTGAAAATCCGAGCGAATACCGTAACAGAGTACCGGGATATTCAGACAATCGACCACTTTGGCGAGTTGATCGACTTGCTCTCTAGATAAGAATTGCGCTTCGTCGACAAACACACAGCTAATCTGCTGGATCGGATGCTCACTAGTGTTTTGCCGACGCTCGGCAATCTGCTCGCTAATCTGCGCAAACAATTCGGTACTGGCATCGAATACACTGGCCTTACTTTTTAGACCAATGCGCGACGCTATGACACCTTTTTCAACTCTGCCATCGATGGCAGCCGTGTACAGCAGCACCGCCATCCCCTGTTCTGTGTAGTTGTGGGCTGATTGTAATAAAGAGGTCGATTTACCAGCATTCATTGCCGAGTAATAAAAATATAGCTGCGCCATTAGTACCTTAGGGAGCCTCTGAACAAGTCCCACATTTTCCTGTGGATGACTTGTTACACGGATTCTCAGTAATAAGCTGAATTAACTCACTCAGCGATGATTAATAAAAGGCTATCATAACATGACTTTAGCCAGCCACTGCGCTGTTGGCACGCTAAAAAACTGACTACATAGGCTCATTTATAACTATAATACCGATAAACAGGGCTAGGCTGACTCCACTCTTTAATGCCGATTTTTACTTGTCTTAACTTAGCTGGTAACGTTATGCTGAATTCTCACAGTAACTTTTTATTCTCAGCTACGCTCTTTTTTGTAAGTATTACAGTTCTAGTATTCACCCTGAGGATAAATTATTTCAGCGGTCATTTTTCAGCCACTAGCACTGATTAAAAGCAAAAAATGTAATTTTGACCCGTTTACAAGGAGCATAATGTGCAATTTTTTAGTTATTTGGGGCGCAAGCTCGCTCATTTCCTTTCCAAACCACATGCCAATGAAGATCTGTTTTCAACCAGTAATCCGCAACTCTTGCAGAGAACTCTGCGCAAAGGGGATATATTGTTGATTGAGGGCCCCAGCCGATTCAGCACTAGTATCAAGTTCTTTACCCAATCTACCTGGTCACATGCGATTCTCTATATTGGCGATCACTTAGGCGGCGAAGCGGGAGTAGAGGCGTTATCACTGTTAGAAGTAGATATCGAAAATGGAGTCAGAGCAGTCCCTCTCAGCATGTACAGCGATCAACACAGCCGTATCTGCAGACCTATAGGTCTCTCTGAAAGTGAAATAGAGCAAGTGCTACAGTTTGCGGTGGCCAGAATTGGCAACAGCTACGATTTGAAAAATATTTTTGATTTAGCCCGCTACCTGATTCCCACTCCTCCGATCCCGATTAGATGGCGTAGAAAAGCTTTTTCGCTAGGTAGTGGCGACCCGACCAGAGCCATTTGTTCATCGCTTATCGCACAGGCCTTTCAATCGATAAATTACCCGATTCTGCCGGATGTCACCTATGTAAATCCGACTGATTCTCAGCGTATCAGCAATTACCAAAAGCTGCATCGGCGTCGCGACCCAAGCTTATTCGCCCCCCGAGACTTTGATGTGTCACCATACTTCGAGGTGATCAAGCCGATAGTGCAAAATGGTTTTAATCACCGCAATCTCAAGTGGCACGAAAACCAGCTCGACCCTGCGGAAATAGAAATTGATCAAGCATTAGACCCCCACTCGCCCACTGCCCCACCCCCGGTTGAAAGGCCGGCAACTATGACGAAACAAGAGTCTGAAAATCAGGACACTAGTACCGAGGATAAATATTTAGACACTACAGAGACCGTTCAGCCATCCAATTCACCAGCGGCGCTGAAACGCTCCGACAGCAGCGCCGAATAATCAAGAACAGCGCATCAGTGAAAATATCCTGCAAGCCAAGTGCTCGATTAATACAAGAAATTACCCACCAGTACACTGCCGATAAAACCTAAAGTATAAGCAATCAACAGCACCGCGAAGTAGCGCATATAGGAAAAGAAATTCAGCCCGCTGACCTTGCTCATGGCAACGATACCCGCAGCCGAACCAATCACTAGTAGCGATCCACCGACACCGACACTATAAGTTAAGGAGAGCCACTGTGACGGCTGCATGGCGATACTCGATTTAAGTACTGCGGCAGTGAGTGGCACATTATCCACCAGTGCTGAAATTAGCCCCATCGTATAGTTTGCATAGTCTATCGGCATAATTTGGTACAGCTGCACTAGAGAGTCGAGAACTTGTATTTCCTTTAACATCCCCACCAGTAATAAGATTCCTAAGAAAAACAGTAGTGTGTCGTATTCAATCGCTCGAATATATTCCAGCATGTCATCTCTCTTATCGCCGCGATAGCAAAAACGACCGACCAGAAACATGATCGATAGACCAAACAAAAAGGTCAAAACGGGGGGAACTTGTGCGTATACATTCAGTACTATAGTTGCAAAGATGGTCGCTAAAAATATGGCGGCGATCCGCTTGCCGACTAAATCTTCAGAGGTTTTTTGGTTGGCGATGCTAATCTCGCCATCTAAAGTGAACGACAGCATCAAGCTCAGCGCCATCACACTAATAAAAGAGGGGATAGACAGCCAGAGTAAATCCTGAATTGCTACTTTGCCCTCCAGGAAAATCATCAGCGTTGTAACATCACCAGTGATCAGTGATACGCCTCCTGAGTTAACCGAGAACACCACCAAGACGGTAAATTTTATCGCGTTTTTGACCGGCAGTTTTAAAGATAAGACCAAGGTCATAGAAACCAGTGTCGCGGTAATATTGTCCGATAGGGAGGAAAAGACAAAAGAGAATATAGAGACTAAAAACAGTAACTTTTTTTCACTAATTTTTGCCGGCAACAGCCGGTAAATCATCGATTCAATCAAACCTTGATGATTTAAATAGGCGACGAAAGTCATAGCGGCCATTAAAAACAACCAGAGTGTAGCTATCTCTAGGAGATTCTCATTAAAAGCACTTTGAATATCCGCTCGGCTAAGCCCATGCTGCGGGAAAATAAATAACAAGATCCAGGCTAAGGCACCGAGAAAAAGAGTTGTTTTTGCCTTGTTAACATGAATAACTTCTTCAAAAACAATAGTTAAAAAAGCGACGAACGCGAGTAGTATTAAAAGGACTTGCATGTTAAATCCAACATAAAGTAATGAAATGAGGCTGAGCTGTCGCAAAAACTATTGCGACAACCGGCTCTACAAAATTGCCTTGAGCAGTTTTAATCAGCAGGCGAAAGTTTAATCCGTGTCGGCAAAAATGCAACCGATTCCATTAAACAATTGAAATAGAGCAAGATAATTTAAACCTGAATCCGTGATTTCAAAGTGAATACAGAGTGTAAGATATTGGTACTACAGTGGAATTGAAAAATTTTAGCTGAACCCGTAGGTTCAGTGGGTATTTTTCTAACCGCTGTAGAATCAAGAGCTTGCGCTATGTGATGCTGTGAAGTCACTGAATCAAGTTACACAAACCGGCTATATTTTTAAACAAGCGCCGTGAGTACGCGACTGCCGTAGAGCAAACTACTACCTGATTGACCATCATACCGCTCAACATGGCGACGAGATTAAAAGCATCTTTTGCTATGGCGGAGACACAGGGCTAATCAGGAACTACTAAGCATGCCCTAAACACCATCGCCACGATTATTGATCCACTCGCTCATCACCACATGCGTTTTCATTTTCGATATTTTACTATTAGTATCGATGTACTCACGAATCTGGTGCAGGCGCTGCATACTTGGAGCTTTTACAAAGACCAGTAAATCCATGTCGCCAGTGATTCCGTGGCAAGTTATTATTTCGGGGATATCTTTAAAAACATCTAGTACTTGAGCGCAGCAAGACGATACGTATTGGATTTCAAAATAGGCGCTGACTGCGGTTTTTTGAGATTCTGAAAGCAGTACTTGATAGCCTCTAATCACCTGGCTTTTTTCCAGTGCTTTAATCCGTGCTGAGACAGAGGTTCGGGATAAATTTACCTGTTCAGCTATACTGGAAACACTTTGACGTGCATCTTCTCTCAGTGCCTGAATAATTGCTGTATCAAATTTATCCAATATTAAAACCTCTTTAGCAAGCCCAAAAAATCAATAAGTTACTCTGGTTTTCAGCGATAAGCAGTGCGGTATTAAAAGCTATTCTGCAACCTCAATAGGCTCCGTTTAACCATGACACTCGCTCAGTGGCGACTACTTTAGACGCTTACTGTTGAAAATACGACAGTTTGCCAATAATTCCTGACATAATGCAGGCCCAGTCGCACAGATTGTGCGGATAATCTGGTTATAATCAAGGCATCATTTACAGCTCAACATTGCGGCATACGAACACTACAGAGACTAAGCGGGTCGAACATACCATAAAGCTGCTGCGAAAAATCAGGATTAGATCAAGCTAAACGGGCTGCCATAACCAACTATAAGTCAGGATAATACTAGATATGCAACACACTCAAGGCACTATAGGTCGCTGGCAAGGCGCAGGCCTTATGGCTACTACACTACTGGGAACTGGCGTGTTTATCCTGCCGCAAATAACCGTAGAGCTGGCTGAAACTGGAGCTTTGTGGGCATGGCTGCTACTGACTTTAGCGATCATTCCTGTGACTTTGGTGTTTGGCCGCCTCTCCAGCCTATACCCACACGCTGGCGGTCCAGCACATTTTATTGAAAAAGCCTTTGGCAGCTTGGCGGGACGCTGTATTGGTTTAAGTTTTTTACTGTTAATCCCAATAGGCAGCGCCGCCGCCATTCTCATTAGCTATACATTTCTGTCGGTGATGGTGGATATACCTACCAGCTTGGAATTGCCTATTCAGCTGGCGATGACCTTATTGATTTTATTGCTCAACCTGAAAGGCATTAACGTCTCTGCCAAATTACAGTTCTCTTTAACCTTGATCATTGTCGCTATCGTGGCGCTAATGCTGGTCTTTTCCGGGACAGAAATCCAACAGTACACTCTCGCCAGTAATTTAGCGGCGGTCAAATTAGACCCAGTGTTAGCCGCGGTAGGGATCGCCTTTTGGAGTTTTCTTGGGGTTGAAGCTATGTCACATTTGGCCAATGATTTTAAAGACCCGAAAAAAGATATGCTCGCGGCGATGATGTTAGGCACCGTGTTGGTAGGGGTCATTTATATAGCTTGTACCTACTTGCTGCTAGCCTTACCCAACCACAGCACCTTGGGCTTCGTCGATATCTTTGACCAACTATTCGGTGGCTACGGCGCCCAGGTAATCGGGGGGTTAGGCATTGCAAGCGGGCTAGCCACTGTCAATGTGTATATCGCGGGGGCATCCCGACTGTTGCACAGCTTTAGTCTAGATCGTGTATTACCGGCTTATTTTACCCGCCTCAACAGTCACCACGTCCCCGTGAGAGCACTAGTGGCGATAATTATAACTATGATGATCGCGATCAGCTGCACTTTCATTTACAGCTTGGATTTAGAACAGCTGATTATTTGGACCAATGGCGTATTTGTGATCATTTACAGTGCTACTATGCTAGCGGCACTGCAATTATTAAAGCGTAAATATATACCGCTAGTGTTAATCGGCTGCCTGTTCTTTATCGCAATCGCATACTCGATAGGCAGTGGCATGCTGTACGCGGTAGTGATGCAGTTGTTTTTATTACCTATCTTACTCTGGCAACAAAAGCGTGCTGACAGACTGCTGGAGAGTGGCGCTCGGCCCGAGGGCGGTGCTTTTTAAACGCCGCTCTGACGCTCAGCTTCAGCCTGCGTGGGCGATATGCTACCAAGAAAAATCAACGTATCTTGACACTTTTTCTGTCTTCAGCTGCCAGCGACTGACTAACAGCCCACTCCAAACTTACCTAAATCTCTACCTATATCGAAAATGCATAACAATTTATCTAAATATTCGATAAAAAATAGAGATTAGCAGTAAAAATTGACTATCAATAAGTAAATCACCTAGTGATAAATTGCTAGAATCTCCCTAAATAATTCTTGTTGGAGCTACCTATGACCCATTCACTTACCACTATCCGTCAACACCTTCTCGATCATTATTTAGCCCCTGAACAAGGTGTGTTAAAACAGTTGATTGAGAATGCTGATATTAGTGTCGAATTGCGTCGGGAAATATCTACTCAAGCTGCGCAATTAGTCACTAAGGTACGCGCTTCTGGCAAGCCATCAATGATGGAAAAATTTCTCGCTGAGTACGGCCTAACCACCAAGGAAGGCGTGGCGCTGATGTGCTTAGCCGAAGCGCTACTGCGCGTGCCTGACTCTTATACTATCGATGCTTTAATCGAAGACAAAATCACCAGTGGTAACTGGTACAGCCACTTAGGCAGCTCTAATTCATCGCTGGTCAATTCATCGACTTGGGCGCTGTTGTTTACCGGAAAAGTGATTGCCCCTGTTCAGGGCGCTAACCAGGAAAAGAATATTGCCAATTCGATCCGCTCGCTGGTCAAAAAATTGGGCGAGCCGGTAGTGCGAGTAGCAGTGGCACAAGCCATGAAAGAGCTTGGCAGCCAGTTTGTGCTGGGCCGCGATATCGCAGAGGCCTGCAAGAGAGCGAAGAAGTTCGAAAAGCAAGGTTATTCATATTCTTACGATATGCTAGGGGAGGCAGCGCGCACCGAAAAAGATGCACTGCGCTACCTGGCCTCTTACTCGCAGGCGATATCCGAGCTATCTAAGTCTTGTAACGAGCAAGATATCAGAAAAAATCCGGGCATATCGGTCAAGCTATCCGCCTTGTACTCACGCTATGAATACCCGCAAAAAGAACAAGTTTTACAGCAGCTCGTCCCCAGAACCTTATTGCTGGCGCAGCAAGCTAAAGCTGACAATATGGGCTTTAACATCGACGCCGAAGAAGCTGATCGCCTAGATTTATCGCTGGATGTGATCGAGGCGGTGCTCTCTTCACCCACCCTAAAAAACTGGGACGGTTTTGGCGTCGTAGTACAAGCTTTTGGTCCGCGAGCGAGTTTCATTTTAGATTGGCTGTATGCGCTGGCTAAAAAACTAGATCGCAAAATAATGGTCCGCCTGGTCAAAGGCGCGTACTGGGATGCCGAAATCAAGCGCGCTCAAGTATTGGGGCTATCCGGTTATCCGGTCTTTACCCGCAAGCTCAACTCCGACGTGTCCTACATCTGTTGCGCTAAAAAGCTGATCGCAATGACCGATCGCATCTATCCACAGTTTGCCACGCACAACGCTCACACCGTCACTGCGGTACTGCTTTTAGCCAGGGGCTTGCAGTCAGATCAGTATGAATTCCAAAGATTACATGGCATGGGCGAATCGCTGCACCACCAAGTATTAACCGAGCACAAAACTAGCTGTCGAGTCTATGCGCCGGTCGGTGCCCATAAGGATTTACTGGCATACTTGGTGCGCCGCCTATTGGAAAACGGTGCCAATAGCTCTTTTGTCAATCAGATCGTCGACACTAGCATCAAGCCCGAGGATATCGCCAAAGATCCGATGACTGCCGTGTTAAATTTAGGTGATAAAATTGCCAGCCAAATGATTCCGCTGCCAATCGACTTGTACGGAGCAGAGCGAGTTAACGCCAAGGGCTGGGATGTTACTGATTTTACAACCGTGGCTGAAATTGATAGCCAGCGAATCGCTTTCAACCGCTTCCAATGGCATGCCGCGCCGATGCTGGCTAATCCCAGCACTGTAGAGAGCCGCGAGCTAGTCAGTATCTACAACCCTGCAGATCCAGAAGATCTAGTAGGTACTGTACATGAGGCGAATGCAACAGAAGTTGATGCGGCGATTACCGCGGCTGTTACCGGCTTTGAAGAGTGGAATAAACAGAGTGCTGAGCACCGTGCGAACTGCTTAAATAAGCTCGCCGATTTATACGAAGAGCACGCCAACGAGTTTTTCGCTCTAGCCACCAGAGAGGCGGGCAAAACCTTACTCGATGCGGTAGGCGAACTCCGCGAAGCTATCGATTTCGCACGTTACTACGCCGTGCAAGCCACAAAGACTGCCGCTGACAGCAGTGGTCGCGGGGTGATCACTTGTATTTCTCCCTGGAACTTCCCGCTCGCAATTTTTTCTGGACAGGTACTAGCTGCGCTGGCCGCAGGTAATACGGTACTGGCAAAGCCCGCTGAGCAAACCGTGCTAATTGCGGCGAAGGCCGTTGAGCTAATGCATTTAGCTGGGATCCCTAAAGACGCCATCCAACTTTTACCGGGCACCGGCGCACTGGTCGGCGCGCAATTATGTAGCGATTCGCGGATTGCTGGAATTTGCTTTACCGGCTCAACCGCCACCGCCCAGCGCATCAACAAAATGATGGCAGCTAACTTAGCTCCCGACGCGCCTTTAATTGCCGAAACCGGCGGGCTAAATGCGATGATCGTCGACTCTACCGCACTCCCAGAGCAAGTGGTTAGAGATGTACTGGCCTCTTCTTTTCAAAGTGCTGGTCAGCGCTGTTCGGCACTGCGGATGCTGTATTTACAAGAGGAGATTGCCGATGAGCTACTCGCTATGCTGTACGGCGCCATGGAGCAGCTAACCTTGGGCAATCCCTGGTTACTCAGCTCTGATATTGGCCCAGTTATCGATCTCGCTGCCAAGCAAAAAATTGAACAACACTGCGCGGCTTTTAAGGCAAAAGGCAAGTTACTAAAGACCATAGACACCCCTAAATCAGGATTATTTATTGCGCCGACTGTCTTGCAGGTCTCTGGCATTGAAGAACTGGGTGAAGAGATTTTCGGCCCGATCTTGCACGTCGCCACATTCAAAGGCAAAGATATTAACAAGGTCGTCGATAGCATCAACCAACAGCAGTACGGTTTAACCTTTGGCTTGCATAGCCGAGTTGATAATCGCGTCCAACAGCTAATCAGTAACGTACACGCCGGTAACACTTACGTAAACCGCAATCAAATAGGCGCGATCGTTGGCTCGCAGCCTTTCGGTGGAGAAGGATTATCGGGGACTGGCCCGAAAGCAGGCGGCCCACACTACTTAAAACGCTTCCTCCAGGCGAACTCAGTGAGCGATGCTGCCACCGACCAAACAACACCGGTCAGCGATTCAGTTGCACAAAGTAAAGTACAGCAAAGTATTGATAAATTGCAGGGCTCGAAAGTCGCGGCAGATTGGCCGACAGTCACGGATCGGGTGGCAATCCTCAAAAAATTAGCCTCATCGAGCAGTGATAACCAGCAGCTATTAGCCGCGATTGCCGAGGCGACGCCACCGCAGACAATGCCCGGGCCTACCGGTGAGCTAAACGTCTTATCGGAAGTGCCCCGCGGTCTAGTGCTGTGCCTAGCTGCAAACTTTGCCAGCAGCTTCGCGCTAAGCTTATGCGCGCTGTCACAAGGCAACAGTGTCGTGATGGTACTAGCAGACGCTGAAGTTGATAGCAGTGCATTAAACGTGATCAGCGAACTGGCCACCAGTCAAGGTGTGCCGCTGTCTATCCTGGTCGGAAAACTGTCGGCACTGTCACTATCCAGCATGCAGGGAATCAGTGCGATCGCCAGCGATTATACTGCCAGTGAACTGCGCGACTATCGCCTGGCCCTCGCTGAGCGTCAAGGCGCCCTGCTGCCGCTGATCAACGAAGCCGCTAAAGAGCGCTTTATCTTAGAGCGTCATCTTTGTGTAGATACAACCGCTGCCGGAGGTAATGCCAGCTTAATAGGCGCGGTAGAAGATTAACCTGCCGCATCTCGGTTTTCAGCAGTTACCGCTAATTTTATCGAATCCAAGTGACTAACTTGGGTCTGATAAAATTGCCATGCACCTTGAAACGCTAGCAACCAAGGTAGAGCATATAAAGAATATCTCGTTAAAGTTTGAATTTCGACACGCGGTCATGGCCTTTAGTGTTAGCACTTTGTGCCAGGCCGTCGCATTGATACTAATCCCTGATGGCATTGCCAATTGATAAACGCTCTGGTCCAGTCTGGCTGATCCTACGACGGCTTGAAATGCACCCACTGAACCTTCAGGGCCTAGCTTACGCTTTTAAATTGTTATCAAAAACTAACCTGATTGACCATCATACTCCGCTTAACTTGGCAGCCACTTAATAATGGTTTAGATTATAGCTAAGTCATTTATTGGTAAAAAATTTTTACTTTAGGCCAGTCTGTGGAGACACAGGGCTAATCAGGAAAACTAAGACTTTATGCCCGTGCTCACTTTTAAACCACGGAATCAGGTTATAGGCAGGATACTAGCTAGTGCCGCAATCAAAAACGCACCAATGGCTAACAGAGTACGAACATGATGCAGAGCATCCCAATCTCTAATCAATTTAGAAGTATTTTCATCTGCCTGATCAAGACTTAAAGCTAGAAGTTTTTCATTGACAGGTGCTATTTTCATTAGCGTAAAAGGCATAAGAACTATCATTAAGCCCGCCGCTAAAAACCACAACCAACTACCGGAGAAAAAACCGACTAATATTAAAAAAGGTATGGTTGCTGTGCCGAAGGCACGTAACAACTTACCAGCAGGAGGAAATATTTGCTTCCAACTTGAAAGTTGAGAATGATGATCTTCCAACTTCCTAGCGGGAATTTCTACGCACGATATATAAAATGTAGAACCGGCCACCAAACCGACTGAAACGAGCGCTACAAACTCTATCAGAGCTAAAAACATTATTTTTTCCTTAGTAATTACAAAACACTATTCCTATTTCGTCAAAATATTACTATAGCTGGTATCCAATAATCTATTCCTATACACAAATTTGATGCTGTATTTTAAAAAAAGTCTACCGCTATCCTGATAAGTTATTTTTTTAAAACTATCTTACGTAAATTGAGACCTCTGCATAACGTTGCGAGCGAAGGTAATACAAGGCAAAAACCGACGAGATAGCGGAGTCAGTGTGCCCCTCACTTTGGGTATAGTATGTCCCTGTTTATGGGTATTACTGGTGTAAATGAGCATATTGAGCCGGTTTTTAACGCCGTATTACCGAGCGCAGTAATTATGCAGAGGTCTCATGGGATCGTTGCTTCTGACCAACTGACACCCATTCACCAACCATCATCCGCTGCAAATAGCTTTAGCGAGAAGCCGCTCAATAATAGATTTGCGTCACTGATCGAGATGCTTGACAATAGCCATCGCCAGCAATGTGTTTAACACCCTGCTCGCTTGTCTAAAATACTGTTAGGGTGAGAATTGTCATGTCAGTTGTTGTCTCAGTGATGTTGTTAGCTTTTTTGGCCGGCATTGCCATGCCCCTTGGAGCGCTAGTAGCCAAGTTAGAACATATAAGTACTAACTGGTTGAAGTTTGAATTTCGACACGCGGTAATGGCCTTTGGTGGCGGCACCTTGCTCTCGGCCGTCGCATTGGTACTAGTGCCTAATGGCATCGCCAATTTAGCACCGCTCTGGGCCTGTCTGGCCTTGATGATCGGCGGACTGAGCTTTATGGGATTAGACATTTTACTTTCAAAACACAACACCCCCGCCAGTCAACTCGCCGCGATGTTAGCCGATTTTATTCCCGAGTCCATCGCCTTAGGTGCGACCTATTTGCTGCATAGAGAAAGCGCCTTGCTGCTAGCAGTGATCATCGCCTTGCAGAATCTACCGGAGGGCTTTAACGCATTTCGCGAGCTGCGCGAAAACGGCGCCTATTCAAGTAATAAAATCATTGCTCTGTTCTTCGCCATGGCTTTTTTAGGGCCGCTCGCAGCTATCATTGGTTTGTTTTTTTTAGTCGATGCACCGGTATCACTCTCGGCACTGATGCTATTTGCCGCGGGGGGGATTCTCTATTCAATCTTTCAAGACATCGCACCTAAAGTGCCACTCAAAAAGCACTGGCTACCGCCGATGGGGGCTATTTTAGGCTTTATGCTGGGAATGTTAGGCGCGATGTTAGTTGGCTAAGTTAGTGACCGATCATGACGAGAACCAGTAACCTAGCCCGCTTTAAACGGCCGAAACAGGTTTGTTTGGTCGATGAGTTGCCGGTTAATTCGCGAGCTAAAGTGCAGCGAAGATGATTG
The DNA here is from genome assembly GCA_000416275.1 of Osedax symbiont Rs1. GTDB lineage: Bacteria > Pseudomonadota > Gammaproteobacteria > Pseudomonadales > Balneatricaceae > Rs1. The sequence goes on along the minus strand of ASZJ01000174.1, from coordinate 22,696 downwards.
CGCGACAGCAACCAAGAGGCCTACTGCTCAGAACATCGCTCACATTGAAACGTGCCTGTTATCTGTCAATCGACACTCGCTACGCCTCCGTTGTAGGATGAAAATCATCTTGCGGCAAGCATTACTGATTGTTTGCTGATAGCTTTTTTCTGAGGCCTCTGCACAACTTACCCAGAGGGTATGATAACTGCACCCGGTAATACGGCGTTAACAACCGGTTCAACGTGCTCATTTACATCAGTAGTACTTATATAAACAGGGGCATACTATATCCGAAGTGAGGGGCACACTGACTCCGCTATTGCGCCGATTTTTTCCTTGTCTTACTCTAGCTCGTGACGTTATGCTGAGGTCTCGTAATAGCTAATTCTTTAACTTGTCAATATCATAGGATGCCAAAAATGACACAGCATTTTCGTCAATTACATCATCCAGGTCGACCCTTTATTTTGGCCAATGCCTGGGATATTGGCTCTGCCAGAATGTATGCCGCCCTCGGAGCTAAAGCGATTGGAACTTCTTCAGCTGCATTTGCTTTCACTCTTGGTCGAGCGGATATGGGCAATGTCACTCGTGATGAAATGCTCGCTCACGCCGAGGATCTGGTAGCCGCTACAAAACTTCCTGTCTCAGGTGACTTTGAGAATGGTTTTGGTGATGATCCAGATACCGTTGCCGAAACGGTTAAGCTGGCTGCTGAGGTAGGGCTTGCCGGTATTTCTATCGAAGATATGCGACTGCCAGTTGCCGATTCTTATAGTTTCGAATTGGCGGTAGAGCGAATAAAAGCAGCGGCTGCGGCAGCGAGATCGCTATCGTCAGATTTTGTGTTAGTAGCCAGAGCAGATGGGCTAATGCACAACAGATACGATTTATCCGAAGCCATAAAGCGCATTCAAGCCTACCAAAGTGCCGGTGCAGATTGTGTCTATATCCCTTGCCTCCCTGACTTGGAGTCAGTTAAAACGGTCTGCCAAGCAGTTTCCATCCCAGTAAATGTACTGGCAGTGGGGCCTATGACAAAACTTAGCACTTTACAGTTAGCGACGGCGGGAGTGGCGAGAATTTCTCTTGGCTCAGCAAATATCAGAGAAGCTCAACGAGTCATGCATGATACGATGATAGCAATACTCGACAACGGGGATTTCTCAAGTTTAGGCAAGGGGCTACCCTCAGGCTTAATTGATCAATTACTGGAAAAAGGGAAGAAGTAAAGACACGGCGATTGCTTGATTCATAACGAGTTCGATCCGCTATAATACATGGTGATATTGTTAACCCCCTCGCTAATTTTCGCACGGGCTCTGCATCAAAATTTGCAAAATTACCAAATACAGGGAAATAAGGAACAATAGCTTTTTACACTAGTTGATACCTCTGCATAACGTTGCGAGTCGAGGTACGGGTAATACAAGGTAAAAACCAGCGAGATAGCGGAGTATGCCCCTCACTTTGGGTACAGTGTGCTCTTCTTTATGGATATTACTGGTGTCAATGAGCATCTTGAGCCGGTTTTTAACGCCGTATTACCGAGCGCAGTTATCATACCCTCTGGGTAAGTTATGCAGAGGTCTTTAGTTATAAAAAAGTTGTATTTAGTTATATATAGACAGCGACACAGGCGACTAAAGTCAGTCCAAACATAGCGCGGCGCATGGTTTTTACCGAAGCTTTGATCGCCATTTTGACGCCAATTAGCGCACCGCCGATAAAGCCCACTGACAAAATCAGACCGTAATACCAATTCACTAAATCGTGGACGATGAACACCAGTAGCGCCACCAGCGTAAAACCTATGGTACAAAGTAACTTTAGGGCATTGGCGCGCACTAGATCGTAGCGCAAGCAACCCGATAGTACTGCCAATAACACAAAACCGACGCCCGCCTGCACAAAGCCTCCGTAGATACCGGCAACTAGCAGCCCCCAAAAGCCCCAGCGGCTATCGCTGACATTGCTGGCGCCACTATTATCATCAGGTATCATGTTTGGCCAAATTAACATACCACCAGCCACGCAGAGCATCGTACCTAATAGCATAGGTTTGAGCAGCCACACGGGCGACCATGCTGCCGCAACAGCACCGAGTAAGCCACCCATTAGACTAGGTATTAAAATCGCTTTTAAATCATCTTTAGGCAACATCTTTTTTTGATTGAATTTAACGGTGCCGGTCAACGCCTGCAAAAAAACTCCCAACCTGTTAGTGGCGTTGGCAACATCCGCCGGCAAACCCATCACCATCAGCGCGGGCATAGTAAGATTAGAGCCCCCTCCTGCTAAAGTGTTGATAATACCACCGAGTAAACCGACCACCAGCAGCAGTAATATTTCTAAAAAAGTGATTTCCATGCTCTATATACCTAAAAAACAGCCTGCATCATAAATAATCAAATGCCTATCCGCTGTCAAAATTACAATTATTCCCGCTAAGAGGCTTTGCAGCTTACTATCCTTAGAGAGCTTCGTCTTTACTAAGCTTTTGTCACCCGTGCCGCTCTCGCCTCCCGATACACGACAAACAGCGCGCAGCCAATGACAATTGCCGCACCTAATATCACTTGCGGGCTGGGCACATCGGCCCAAATCAAATAGCCCCACAGCACCGCCCATATTAGTGCCGTGTACTCCAGTGGAGCGATCACCGCCACATCCGATAAACTGAAGGCATGGGTAATGAAAAAGTGTCCGATAAGAGCCAGTGCAGCGAAGGCGATCATCGGCCAAAAATCGACAAGATGGACACTCTGATACACCCAAGGTGTTAGTATGGTACCCACGATCGTTAGACTAAGGTTAAAACCAAAAACCAATGAATCTACCGATTCAGTGCGCGACAGCCAGCGGCCTGAAATAAACAGTACCGAATAAGAAATGCTGCCAAGCAGGCAGTAAAGATAACCTATTAAATCGCCCTCGCCCTCTGGGTTCATGGCAATTATTACTCCAATAAAACCCACCACTACCGCCGACCATCTATGCCAGCCAACCTTTTCTTTGAGCACCAAAGCAGATAGCGCCGTCACCATAAAGGTCGAGCTGAAAAAAATCACCGTGGCATCCGCCAACGGCAAAATTTGCAGTGATTTAAAAAAGAAATAAGGCGCTAAAAATCCAAACGCGCCACGCGCCATTTGCGATAGAGGTTTAGTAGGTTTTAGTTTATAAAGCCGCTTGCGAGTGCTGTAATAGACCAACATCACAATCAGAATGATCCAGCCGCGCATCGCCAAAATCTGTACTGGATCATAGCGGTCATGCACTAAATACTTGGCAACAGCATCCATGGTTGCCAGCGCAAACATCGCCACCAACATATAGAGCACCCCTTGTAGGTGGCTGTTACCACGCAACTTACTAACAATAATTTGCACTGCAGCTTCCTTATAGCATCACGTACTAAATGGTTTAATCGCCCTTAATACAATATTAGGCAAAGGATAATTGACATCGATTTTGCATGCTAGGAGCTTAATCTGTTCTCGCTCGGGCTTCTAGTCTAGGGAGGGTTTATTTTTATCCCCGTCTCTTCGGCTTTACGAACAATTTTTCCCGCTTGGTCTTTTTCAGCCATTTCTTTAAGGCACCCTTTTTGAAAATGATTAATTTGCAGGCAGGGTTTCCGCAACGCCATAACTTCCACTACTAGCCATGCTGAATTATTATGATTTAAAGAGCATTGGTGCCTGCACTAACTTTTCATCTTTATCAGTGATGCTATAACCCAGAGCGTCATAACCTTTTTTGCGCCGCTGGAACATTCTTTGAAGCGTCGGTAATGCGCTATCCACATAATCATAGATGACAACTTTTACCTTGCCTTCTGATTGTCGGTGAATACGACCTGCGTACTGGGTCAACGACCCTTGCCAAGAGATAGGCAGCGCAAGAAACAAGGTATCCAATTTAGGAAGATCAAAGCCCTCACCAATATATTTCCCGGTCGCGATCAGTACTTGAGTGCTATCAAGAGTGTCCATAGCAGCTTTGCGCTCTTTAGCTCTCATTCCTCCACGAAGCACTGCACAACTAATATTTTTACTCGCTAGTAGCTCACCTAGTAACACTGCATGCTCTCGCCTCTGTGTCAGGACTATTGGATTTCGCTGCTCTTGGACAGCCTTGACAACATCCTCAACAATCTGTTGATTTCGTGCAGTATGTGTCATTAACCAATGGTACACATCAGCTATATGCACCCTTGTCTCTGCTTGTGTTAATGCCGAGGGTGGGGGATGACATAGGACTTTGGCGATCACGCGCTGCTCAAATTCTGGCTGCCCCGCCGATGTGACGGTATGTCTAATAGAACCCAATTGCATAAAGATAATCGGCTGATGCCCATCTTGCCGATAAGGGGTTGCTGTAACACCCAGCATATAGCGTGCGTGAACTTCATTCAGAAGCCGCTCATAATTTGGCGCAGAAACATGATGACATTCATCAATAATAACTTGCCCATATTCAAACACTATTGGGTCTACGCTATTATCTTTTCGATTAATCAGGCTTTGATAAGTCGCAATATCTATTTGCCTACTTATATTTTTCTTACCTCCCCCTATCACACCAATATCAGCGCCGTCTAAAAACATACTTAAGCGCTCTTTCCATTGATCTAACAGCTGGCGAGTATGTACTAACACCAGAGTATTCACTTTACGTTTATAGATTAAGCCGATCGCTGCAACAGTTTTACCAAAAGCAGTAGGGGCATGCAGCACACCAACATCGTGCTTGTTGAGTGCTTTTACCGCTAATTTTTGGTCTTTCCTCAACTCACCCTTAAAAACCAAATTTTTCAGCGGTTTACCAACTTTCCGTTTGTCGTCAAAAACTACTTTTATAGATTGCCGCTCTAATAATGTCATCATCTCATCGACACAACCTCTAGGGAGTGAAAGATAGCCCTTTTCGATATTGGCCAAACAGATAAAACGGGGAATACCATTAGTGGAGAAACGTAGTGCTTGGGTTTTAAAAAACACTGGATTAGAAAAGCTAGCCAAACGCTTTAACCTGGCAATCAGCGCTTGTGGCATTCCAGCTATCGGCAGATATATTTTATTTGCTAATACTATACTCAATTCTGTTGGACAACCGCTTAACAAATCTGTCTTGGCTGGAAGACTCTTTTCCCATGGCTTTAGCTCTGAATCGTCTGTGTTTTTATCTTGCTGTTTCCCTAGAAAGTCATATAGCTGCTTACTTTCTAGCTTATTCATCAAAGAAAGTGCCTGCCACTGATTAGAGAAAGGTCGGAATTCCTCATCGACGAACACTGAATGGCCCACTTGTCTTGGACCATGCTGAAGAGGAAGTGCTATCAGATTACCAAAACCACCTTCAGGCATAGTATCTTGATTGGGAAATAGCCGATCATAAGAATCAAACGAAAGATTAGCATGTTGCTCCATCGCTTTATCAAGCAGTGCAAAACCAAGCTTCCTTGCGTCGCGGGCGGGAATTAACTCGTTAAAGAAGATCCAAAGATGTGCACCATTTCCAGAACGTGAAATTTCTACGGCGCAGGGAATTGACCGATCTCTACAAACATTACGCAGCGCAGTCACCGATAACTTCCAATCAGATTTGTCAAAATCGACGGCAAGCAACCAACACTTATCATTTGGTAACAGGGGATAAAGTCCCACTGTGCACTTACCAACGAGATGATCAAAAAATATGGCTTCGTTGAGTGGTCGTAACGAACGGTGTGAGCAATCGCCACATTTGATCCGAGGTTTATTACAGATTCTTGCCTGCCACTCATTGGCGCAAGCTACAGTGTATCCGCTGCGTCCCTGACGGTTTTCCCAGCGTAAAGCGAAAACGTCGTCTCGCCCTTTGAAAAGACTGGAAAATAATTCGATCTTTTGTCGAGGTGATAATGGCACAGAAGTATTGCTAATCGGGTGCACGATGATATTTTTGGTATTGAGCAGTAATTTCTTACGCGCTAATAGTTCGCTCTTTTTTTGATCAAGGGCATCGAGTTGTTTATCGATAGCTCTCAGTTCTTGATCTGTGTTATTCACAATAAAAACCTTAGCCAATCAAAACAAGCGCATAAAAATATAATCATTTGTTATATACCTTTCGATAATTGCCGCCTCTGGGCTATATAAAGTAAACATTAAGTAAAACAAGTCGAATGAAGATCAAACAAACCAGCTTCCATCTTGGATCGCTTTACGCTAATTTAAGTCACTCTCTATTTAGTGCCAATAAAGCGTGGATCTCCCAACCATATTCAAAATTAACGACAACATAATTAATAGCCAGCAGCATATTGGGTCCTATTGATGATTGCTAGATGGTACCCCAAGGTGCCTGAGCTAATCAGGCAACAAGCTGTTGCCCAAACCGAATAGTTCTCCTGAATTGCTGACAAGGGGTTGCGAAACAGTCTGTTTCGCAATGACAGAATTATCAAATCTAACTTACTGAAAAAACGGACTTATTGACGAATATAATTATCGCTTTGAATATCAATTATTAATACAAATATTATTTCTTTACTTTAGATTAATGCCATTTCAAGTTTATGCTTTCGTTTCACCCAATCTGGTAATGAACGTTCGAGTAATCTAAAAAAATCAGGGCTATGATCATGATGTCTTAAGTGACATAGCTCGTGAATGATTACGTACTCAATACACTCTTTCGGTGCTTTTATTAACTCTAGATTTAAAGAAAGTGTTTTGTTTTTTGAGAGCCCCCCCCAACGTTTTTTTAGCCTAATTATTTTAACCGTAGGTTTCTCTAAATCTTGGCGAGCGAACTTTTCCCAACATTCAGCAAATACCTTATTTAAATAGATATTCGCTTTTTCTCGATACCAATCATTTAAAAGTGATTCAATATGATCAGGTTTAGCGCTATCTGAAGTAACCATGAAAAAACCTGACTTAAGAAGAATACTGCTTTTAGATTCTAGCGCTATCTTCAGCCGATATTTTCTCCCTAAATATAAATGACTTTCGCCACTAACATACTTTCTTGAAGGGGTTCTCGGATCAAACTGATCGAAGTAGCGTATTTGCCTTTTAACCCAACGAGCGCGCTTTTTAATTTTATCTTCAATTGTTTGCTGTGCTGTTCCTTCAGGTGCTTTAACAAAAACGGATTTATCAGGATGAACTGATATTTCTAATGACTTCCTTTTAGAAAAGGCTAGCTGGAATAAAATTTCCTCCCCGCCATATACGATGCTATATGTCGAATCAGCCTGATTGATGGATAAGGACATCAACTATGTCTCCTGTACCTAGCAACTTGCATTGTTTTTTCGATGATTTCATCCATCTGCTCTAAGCTCAGTGCTATACCATGCTTCTCTTTCACTTCATCATATAGGAAGTCATCGATATCATTCATCGCAGTTTTTTGAACGTCTGTATCTTCCCAAAAATCAACTTTCCAATGAGCATCTATTATTCTCTGAATAGCCAGAGAGGTTTCAGAGGCAATAGCATCGATTCGAATTTCGTCTATCTCATGATCGACGTAAAAGGGTTTAACTAGACCAAAATAGGCGCAAGCTTCGTCGTTATCGCGAATATTTTCTGGCACATCATCGTGTTGCTTTGTGGCCGCTTTGTTACGTATATCTATGACTCGATTCAGGTATTCAAGGTCAGACAGCCGTCGAGCCTTAAAGTCATCAATAGCCTCCTGAATTAGCTTCGAAAACTTTGCATAAAAAGCAGGGTCTTCATCCATGCTTTCTGAGATGCTACGCTTGGTAGCGTGTGCAATGGTATCTGCTTTAGAGGCTGTTGTTTTCGATTGATAAACACCTTGCTCTTCTTTCACCATGGTAAACATTTTCTCATCAAAAATATTAACCGGCTTATTTAACTGCGTAACTTCATTCGCCTGAATGTGAATATCTAGTAGCTTCTTAATCTTTGGCTCATAGTCTCGATAATCAATAGCCTCTGCATATCGTAGCTTAATGGCGGCCTTCAAATTATGAAATCGATTAAGGTCGTTTTTATAGCTCTGTAGCTTATGCTCGTCGGACTTCATGATGAACTGTTCTGAAGATAGCGCGATGCCCAGTGACTTGCTGTATGCCGCTAAGCATTCATAAAACTCTTCGCGTAATTCATCATCAGCCAACAATACTTCATAGGCTTCCTCATCCTTGGAGTTCTTAACTTCTTTAAACAGATCCCATAAATCAGAATAACGCTGAGGCAACTTAAAAACTTCTTCATTTATTGAAATGAGCGTCCCTGCTAGGTCATCTTCGTCAAAACCTTCAAACGCTTCATACATGGAGAGAGCTTCATCTAATTCACCCAGTACACTTGCGTAATCGACGATATAGCCAAACTCCTTACCTTCGTATAAACGGTTAACACGAGCAATGGCCTGCAAAAGAGTATGCTCTCGAAGTTTTCTACATAAATACAAAACAGTATTTCTCGGTGCATCAAACCCAGTAAGAAGCTTATCCACTACGATCAAAATTTCTGGGTCGTCACCGTGTTTAAATTGATTAATGACTTGCTTGGTGTATTCATCTTCTGAACCAAAGCGTTTCATCATTTTAATCCAGAATTTTCCTAGCTCATCCGTTGGCCCCTCATCTACTTCGTCATGACCTTCGCGAGTATCAGGGCCTGATATAACGACTTCAGTCGTTACAGTACCTATTTCTTGAAGAAACTGTTGATACTTAATGGCTGCATTTTTACCAGGGGCAACAAGTTGTGCTTTAAAGCCTGTGCCTTGCCAGTTAGCTCGAAAATGCTCACTGATATCGAACGCGCGCATATAAATGACCTGATCCGCTTTATTAAGCATTTCAGCACGTGCGTATTTTCTTTTAAGATCGGCTTTCTGCCCTTTGCTTAAGTCCGCTGTATGGCGTTCAAACCACAGATCGATGGCAGACTGATTTTGCTCCATTTCAACATGCCTGCCTTCATACAAAAGCGGCAATACAGCTTCATCCGCTACGGCTTGTTTTATCGTATAATGCGGCTCAATTAGGCCACCAAACTTAGCAAAGTTATTCTTTTCTTTTTTAAGTAGCGGTGTCCCCGTAAATCCTAGGAAACAAGCGTTAGGCAGCATTTGGCGCATTCTTGCTGCAAGGGAGCCAAAGTTGGTCCGGTGGCTTTCATCAACCAATACAAATATATCTGGTGATTTATCCACGTACTTTTCAGCAACCCATCCTTTATCAAATTTATGGATAAGCGTGGTGATTAAGCCAACTTTGTTTTTAAGGTGTTTCACCAAATTACGACCGGAGGTAGCACGTTCTCGACTTAAACCACAGGCCGCAAAAGTATTGCCAAGCTGTTTGTCTAAATCATCTCTATCGGTAACCAGAATAATTCTAGGGTTAACTAACTGAGGATCAAGCGCCATGGCTCTGGTAAGCATAACCATAGTGAGAGATTTACCTGAGCCTTGTGTATGCCAAATAACACCACCTTGACGGCTTTCTTTTGAGCTGTTTTTTTTGATTCGAGCAATCGTAGATTTAATCACAAAATACTGTTGATAGCGGGCGACTTTTTTTATACCGCCATCAAAAAGCGTAAAACGGTAAACCAGATCTAAAAGGCGCTCAGGTCGACACAGGCTGTAGATGGATTTATCCTGCTCCGTCACCAACCGTTTGCCTGCTGCTTCTAGCTCATCGAAGAAAGGGCGGGCTGTTGAAAATCCACCGCTGAACAATTGCGCCTTTACCTCATCGGCAAGGACGGTATTCACCGCCCTTTCAACATCAAGCGTTTTGTCTTCTTGCTCCCTCCACACCCCCCAAAACTTTTTCGCGGTGCCTGCCGTTGCATATAGAGCGGCGTTCTTATTCACCGCCAAAACCTGCTGTACATAAGTGAACAAACGAGGCACATAGTCGTCGCCTTGGTTTCTGATATTTTGCGAGATGGCTTGTTCAACATCAACGTTAGGCGACTTGCATTCAATCACGCTAAACGCAATTCCATTAACAAACAATACAATATCAGGCCTGACGGTTTCATTGCTGCGTGCCCGTTCAACAGAGAACTCCGCTGCAACATGAAAGCTGTTGTTCGAAGGGGTTTTCCAATCTATATAGTTTAAGGTAAAACTTTTCGAATCGCCTTCAATGCTTTGCTCCATCGCTGAGCCCAATGTAATTAAGTCGTAGATAGCTTCATTGGTTTTTTGCAAACCATCAAATTTAATGTTTTTAAGTTTTTGGATGGCCGATTGAATATTCTCCTCACTAAAAAGATACTCTCCACCTTTATAATTGATACGGTTTATTTTTTTTAATTGCTTGCGAAGCACACCTTCTAAAATCACATTAGACGTTCGACCACCTCGTTCGGCTAACGCTTGTTTTGGCGTTAAGTATTGGTAGCCTAGGTTAATCAGCTGCTGTAGCGCTGGGATTTGGGACAAGTACTTTTCGTTAAATTCAAAGCCCTCAGGCTTTGAATCAACATGATAATTCACAGGCGGAGTACTCATGCGTTCACCGCCTTACTTACTTCTTCGGTAGCTTTGGTGGTGATGTTTACTTGCCATTCGCCAGTAAGCAATTTTTGCATTAGTCCGCGTTTTTGCAGACGATAGTTTTCCAAAAGTTGCTTGAGTATTGTGATTTCTCTGTCAAAGATATTAATAGTATTAGCAATTGCTGTTTGTTCATCAAGACTAGGTAAGGGTATTTCAATTTTGGAAAATTCTTTCCATCTCAAAGACCCTCTTCGATCTACTGATGAGCTAGTACTTACTTGAAAAATATGGCGATATGTATTTGTTTTAAGGAGTTTATACAAAAAGTCTGAACTTATTTTCTTATCGTTTACCTGAAAAACTGTGTATATCGGGCTGACGATACCAATTTCACATAAGTTTTGAAGCCCTATTGAACCTTCTTCAATATGGTTACTAGGGTAACCAAATTCGCCATACTTAATTATTTTGTAATTCTCAGTATTATCGCTATAAACTTTCTTTTTAAAATATTTAAGTGACTCGACAAAACCAACATGCTTTGAACAAGAGAGTACTGTATGTGTACTTTCGCACGAGTTTCTTGCTACGACTTCACTTGCAATATCTTGAATTTTTGTGATTGACCAATCATGTGGTGCCTTAAACCATTTAGTCTTTTGGTATTTAGGATTAGAATTAGGATCTAAAATTCTATTTTGACCAAATAGAAGCCTATTCGCTGATAATTCCCTACTTTGTGATTTCAAAGCTATTAAAGCTTCTGTTTTTTCGATGGCGCTGTCCCAACATTCGAGAAAAGAAGCAATGTTCTTTTGCTCTGGTAATGGCGGGATTGGAACGGGTAAAGTAAGCAACTCACTTTTAGTAATGTTTTTCATACTATTGCTAGTGCCAGTAGCTAATTTTGATAACCTAAATCTAGCCCATGGTGATGCAAGAAAGTATGCTAGCCATTTATGTTCAACTTCTTTCTTTCGATGAGGGGTTATCTGCCACAATTTATCTGGAAGAAACCGATTTGGATAATCTTTCTCCACATAACAACTTGCACCCACAAGAGCAGGAGTATTGCTTCGACTAATAATGATTTGGTCTTTTTTAGGAATACACTTAGCTCTTTGATATTCATGACCTGATATTTTCTTGCTTGCTTTAGGGTTAAATCTTCCATAGGTCACAGCGCTTACTTTTAGAACTGCATAATCATCATCAGCGGGAGTACCACCTTCACCATTTACACTTATACCTGACTCCAGTGAACTAATTAGCTCCCCAACTCGCCCATTCTTCCATCCTTTGTTCATTTGTCACCCTCCAACTTCTTCCGCGCTCGCGCCAACTGCGGAATACCTTTTTCAGGCTTGGGTAAATCTTCCGGCATGGTGCCATCTAGATTTTGAATAGTTTCGCGCACTTTTGCACCAACCTCAAAGTGAGTTTGATTAGCCTGTGTCTTATGACTGACCTCATCGCGCTTGAGATTTTCTTCCGTTTGAGTAGCGCGGAACAGGTTGGCCGCTAGCTCAGTGCTATCCATATGGTCGAGTATGACCTTATTTCCCACTTGGGAAAAATGGTGGAGGGTATTTAGCATCACTTTTCCTCCTTGGCATCTTTGGGCAGTTCGGCGGCTTTAATCAGGCGCTTTTCATCGGATTTAACCCGGCGCTCGAGTTTTTTTAAATCTTCTTCTCCCGCCAGTTCTTCAGGCTTGATACCACGCTCACCGAGCATATCACGCAAGCTTTGGTTGTTTTGTATGTGCTCTTCCGTAATTGGCCGTTCACCTTGTAGGTCATTCTGGCGCACGTTGTGATTGGTAATTTCAGTGGCTAGGTTTTTGGCAGCAATGGTCACCGTGGGTAAAAAATCGGCTAAGGCACGACTTTTTGGCACACTGAGTTTGTCTTTCATGCCTTGGGTAGTATTCCCGCCAAAGAGAGCTGCATCGCCACGTGAGCGAATGCGACCAAAGCCTCGGTCGTCCACACCGCGCTCGTAAATGTTTTTGGATAGCTCGGTTTCGGATTCTTTAAGCTTTTCGCGCGCTTGAATGCGGTCTTTCAGGCGCAGCTGTTCCTCTATTAGCTCTTGTTTGCGGGTTTGCAGGGCAAAATAGCTTTGGGCGAAGGCAATGGCGTCTTTGCGAGAGTCACCGTTTTGCGCCACTAGGTAGCAGGCGTAGCGGGTGAGCATAATATCGTCTATTTTCCGTTCGGCACCCGAGCCAATGGTGACCATCTTGTTGACGTCAACGAAATGGTTTTCTACCTTGCCAACACTGTTATTACAGGCTTCTTTGGCTTTTTCTATTACTTTAAGAAAGTTGCGCCAATCGCTGTATTCCAGTATTTCCTGTAGGTCGCGAGCGTACCAATATTCAACCTCTGACCCTTCCCAGGTATGGCTGATTTGGTTAAAGCTTTGATTAAGCTGAGTAATAACTTCCTGTTTCATTTCGTCACCTCCGGTGTGCTTGCAGGAATGACATCCTTTAACAGTTCGGCCATTTTTTGGCGAACATCTGCCAACTCTGTTTCAAGCGTGAGAATTTCAGCTTGTACCGCAACAATGTCGATCTCGACTTCTTCTTCGAAAGTATCTACATAACGAGGAATATTTAGGTTAAAATCATTTTCTTTGATTTCTTCAAATGTGGCTATATGGGCATATTTCTCGACCTCTTCGCGCGCGATAACCGCTGCGACGATTTTATCTAAATGCTCATCAAGCAGAATATTTTGATTTTTCCCCGCTTGGTAATGTTCTTTACCACTGGCATCTACAAACAATACGTCTTTACGATTTTCATTCACGCCGCCTTTTTCACGAGAGCGGTCAAACATGAGAATGGCAACGGGGATACCGGTGCTTGGGAATAAGTTTCCAGGGAGACCAATAACCGCATCAAGCAGATTCTCTTCGATCAATTTTTGACGGATTCTCCCCTCAGCTGCCCCTCTAAAGAGAACACCATGAGGCACCACAACGGTAATTCGACCTTCTTTTTCAACAGCCGCTTCGACCATGTGGCTAATAAAGGCAAAGTCTGCTTTTGACTTAGGGGGCAAACCGCGCCAATAGCGATTATATCTATCTTCCCCAACTTCTTCTGAACCCCACTTGTCGAGTGAAAATGGAGGGTTTGCAACAACGTTATCAAATTTCATTAACTTGTCATTTTCGACTAAGGCAGGAGAGGTTAAAGTATTACACCACTCAATGCGCGCAGAGTCTGAACCGTGTAAAAACATGTTCATGCGCGCAAGCGCCCAAGTACTGCCATTCACTTCCATGCCGTAAAGTGAGTAATTACGATCGCCCACTTGTCGTGCAGCCTCAATAAGTAACCCTGCAGATCCACAAGCAGGGTCACAAATACGAGCGCCTGCTTTAGGTGCGCATAATCTGGCAACTAACTCTGATACTTTATGCGGAGTATAAAATTCACCGGCTTTTTTACCCGCATCCGAGCCGAAGCGTTCAATAAGGTAAATATAGGTATTGCCAATAACGTCTTCAGAAACGCGTGCAGGGCTCATATCTAAAGCCGGTTTATTAAAGTCACCAAGTAGCGTTTTCAGACGGCGGTTTCTATCTTTGGTTCTTCCTAGGTTGGATTCGCTGTTAAAATCAATATTACGGAAAACGCCTTCCAATTTTGATTTGTTGGCTGTTTCAATATGCTCTAAAACGATATTGATCAGTTCGCCAATATTAGACTCATTTTTACGTTCAAATAACGAGTAATAGTTAGCTAAAAAGGTATCAGTAATAACTGTTTTCTTTTCTTTAGTTTTTGGGTCTTCAATTACCTCCGTTAGCTCAATCATAGGGAGCAAGAAGCGTTCACGCTCAAGTTTACGTCTAATACGGGTATCATCATCGCCATATTGTTTTTTGTATTCTTCATAATGATCATTCCACACATCGGAAATGTACTTTACGAAGAGCATAACCAAGATATAGTCTTTGTATTGTGCTGGATCGACAGCACCTCGGAATGTATCACAAGCAGCCCATGCTGCATTATTAATGTCTTTTTGCTGGATTTTATCGTTCATATATTTGCCCTCAAATTTGGTCATTTTATTAATGAAGCAGAGCTAAATATTACAGCCCTGCTTACTGTGAGTTAAAACGTTAAGTATTTAGTACGGCTGATTGAGTCCATGTAATCGACCGCCCAAACGGAGGGTAAATTGATGTACTGTCCTTTACGGTGTACTTTGCGATAACTTCGCCTTGCCGGTTACGCTCTTCACATTCATAGGTATCAGTGTCTTGACCTTTTCGCTGCGTCCACTTGCTACTTGAAATGCTAAGAGCATGAGACTCTGGTAAACCTATTTTTTTCTTGTATTCATCACTCATGAGGGTTCCTTATCCTTTAATATTTCTAGGGTCATTACCATGGCTATCTTTGCGTTGTATCTGTCCGTTTCTACCATGGATAACTAGCTCAGAACCTTCTCGTTTACTTTGATCACGAGCGGCAAATTCGGCTTCACGTTTAGTATGATGAACACTTGAAGCGCGTTCAGATCCACCTTTTTTATTAGCCCAGCCTTCAGAGTGAGGAACAACATGTCGAGTATTCCCCTTGTTTGATGATGATTTATTTGTCATAATATTTGTGTCCTATATAGTTTGTAGTTCTGCTAAGGAGTGCTGTAACACTCTTTAGCAGTTTGAACCCAGTAACTGTAATTACTGGGTGTTCATTGCTAGTTTCATTAAAATTGCTTCAGTTAACACCCCCTTTTTTTCTGTTAATTCATTCATGATTTTCTGTTCATCTATTGATAATCTATTAATTGTAATTATTTTTTGTTGCACTTCGAGCTTAGGTAAAATCACTTCAAGCTCCTCAAGAACAGGCTTTCCTATCATCCTCACCGCTGTACCAGTGGCCTTGCTTAATAAAGCAGACTGAGATGAAGGCTGATTGATAAACCAACATAAATACGCGGGTAAAACAGAGTCATTTTCAACTCGAATTCGCAGCAATGGCGCCGCAATAACTGCGGCTTCAAGATGCAAATCTATTAGCGCTGCCGTATTATTTAGGCCACGAGAACGAAACGCTAAATCATCTTTTTTGACCTTGTGATGCTTCTTTAAATCCTTCATATCAATCTTGACTAACGCACGATCATCTAACCGATTATCCTCTGTTAAATCCTTCATCTGGATAACTGAAATATTTCCATGAGAATCAGGTTCGAGCCTTGATCGAAAAGAATGCCCCATCTGTACAGAGGCAAGATTTTTAAGTTTAACTTTCATTTTTCACCACGAATGCTGTAACGACGTTTCTGTATTTTAAAAAAGGATAATGGAAAACTTATTATTGGTCAATGTTTTTTATGCAGGAATGCCGTTACTGTAATTTATATTGATTACAAATCACTTTTTCAAAATAAAAGTATCTGCCGTTTTAATTGATATTTTGAGGAAAGCGAAGAAAAGAGACGAACTATTTCAGTGCACTTGCTATGCCAAGAACAATAAGGGACAGTAATTTTTTACAACCTGTATACACCGAAAAATCAGGTGATTTCGCTAACCGTAGCGTGATGCTCAGAAAAACGACAGCTTCATACAAAACTACACTACGGAGCTATCAATCCCCTTGTATTGCCGCCGGAGCGATTTGCTAAATTGGCGCGTGGAGCGACAGGACGTCGCGAAAAGCTCAGTTAGGCCAGGGACGGCCTATCTGAGCGGCCGTCAATTTAGTGAATCGCGGAGGGATCTTTCGGCAATAGTAGGGTGGGATTTTCTTTGGTTCCGTTTCTTTTAGCCCATCCAAAAGAAATGAACTCGACGCAGTCGAAACCGCACCGCAATCTTTTGATTTTATTCGTAATAATGAAATTCAGTTCAATCTCCTGCCTGTTAATAAACCAAAAAAAGGTGCCATCAGCACCCTTTTTTTTGCGCTTTTATAACGCTACTCCACTGTCACAGACTTCGCCAAGTTTCGCGGCTGATCGACATCTGTACCTTTCAGCACTGCCACGTGATATGAAAAGAGTTGCATCGGTATCGTATAGACGATGGCCTCGAGAATTTCAGGCATCTCCGGCATGTGTAATACGTGGTAGCCCTCTTCCTCGGCAATCGTCGCACTTGCACAGAAGATGAATAACTCACCGCCGCGGGCGCGCACTTCTTGCAGGTTGGCCTTGAGCTTCTCTAGCATTTCGTTGCTTGGCGCCACTGTTACTACCGGCATGTCTTTATCGACTAGCGCCAGCGGCCCGTGCTTTAACTCGCCGGCGGGGTAAGCTTCGGCGTGTATGTAGGATATCTCTTTGAGCTTTAACGCCCCTTCCATCGCGATCGGGTAAAGGGGGCCACGGCCTAAAAATAATGAGTGATTTTTTTCTGCGAAGTGCGCGGCCATCGCCTCTATAGCAACATCCATTTGCAGCGCCTCGGCGAGGATTTTAGGCAGCTGTTGCAGATCGGCGACTAGCGCTCGCTCTGTCGCTTCGCTGAGGTTGAATTTTCGTCCTATGACGATTGTCATCAACAGTAAGGCCACCAGCTGAGTAGTGAATGCCTTGGTCGATGCCACTCCTATTTCTGGCCCGGCATTGGTCATTAGGTAGATGTCTGATTCGCGAATTAGTGAACTAGCGGGGACATTGCAAATGGCCAAGCTCGCTAAAATCTGCGATTTGACATCGCGTAGCGCGGCTAAGGTATCTGCAGTTTCACCCGATTGGGAGATGGAGACGAATAGCGTGCCCTCGCTGATCACTACTTTGCGGTATCGATACTCGCTGGCCACTTCGACATGGGTTGGGATGCCAGCGATTGATTCCATCCAATATTTTGCGACTAGCCCAGCATGGTAACTGGTACCGCAGGCGATAATTTGCACTTGTTTTACTTGTTTAAAGATCTCGGCGGCGTTCGCTCCAAAGCAGTTTTCATCCACTAGACCGTTGATGATTCTGCCACTAAAGGCCGCCTCAGTAACCGCTGGCTGCTCATAGATTTCTTTGAGCATATAGTGCTTATATTCGCCTTTATCCGCCGCGCTAATGCCGTGCTCATAAGTGCTGATAGGACGCTCGGCGGTGTTTCCTTGACTGTCCCAAATATTGATATTGTCCCGATCGACAAACGCAATGTCACCCTCTTCTAAAAACATGAATCTATCGGTCACTGGTAGTAGTGCCAATTGATCTGAAGCGATAAAATTTTCGCCTATCCCAACGCCTATCACTAGCGGGCTGCCCTTTCGCGCCGCTATCAGCTGACCTGGATAATCGCTATGCATGATGCCCAGGGCGAAAGCGCCTTTTAGCTCCACGGTGCATGCCTGTACTGCGGCCAAGATGCTCAGCCCATTGTTTATCGATCTGTCAAGTAAGTGAGCAATTACTTCAGTATCTGTCTGTGAGTCAAATTGATATCCATCGGCCTTTAGGCTGCTACGCAATTTCTCAAAATTTTCAATAATTCCATTATGTACTACAGCGATTCGCTGGTTCGACATGTGCGGGTGCGCGTTGTGCTCTGCTGGAATGCCATGGGTTGCCCAACGTGTGTGTGCGATCCCCGAATTACCAGTCAACGGCGTTTCTTGCTGAGCGTTTACCAGCTGTTGTACTTTACCTTTGCGGCGCAATCTTTGTAGCTGCTGACCATCCCAAATCGCCATACCGGCCGAGTCATATCCTCGATACTCGAGACGGCGTAATCCTTCCAATAATATTTCTGCTACTGAACGCTCGGTTGTCGCTCCTACTATGCCGCACATAATGATTCCTTTTTATCAATCAGCACTGCTGTGAATAGCTGATTACGAATTTTTCGCTGCCAGCAGTGCGGGTATGCAATGTTTGTTTTTCAATGGATGAAACAATGAACAGTGTTATTTTTTAACCGGCCGCTGCCAGTCTTTAAAGATCACTTGCCTTCCCCTGGCGACGACCAGTTGATTTGCAGGTACTTCTTTGGAGATGGTAGATCCTGCTCCAACAGTGGCGCCCGCGCCAATTTTTAGCGGAGCTACTAACGCTGAATTGGAGCCGATGAACGCCCCGTCACCGATCTCAGTTTGAAACTTGTTAACCCCGTCGTAATTACAAGTAATAGTGCCGGCCCCTATATTTACTTCAGTACCTATTAAGGCATCACCCAGGTAGGTTAAGTGGCTGACTTTAGAGCCGGCGCCGATGATCGTTTTTTTGGTCTCGACAAAATTACCGACTTTAGCCCGATCTCCTAACTCTGTCGCTGGCCGCAACCGGGCAAATGGCCCCACTTCACAATTGTCACCGATAACACTTTGCTCAATCATGGAGTTGGCTTTGATCAGGCTGTTATCGCCGATGACCGAGTCTTTAATGATACAGTTCGCCGCTATTTGTACGCCGCCACCTAAAACTACCTCTCCTTCAAAGATCACATTGACATCGATATTCACCTCGCCGTTAATCGTCACTTTACCCCGTATATCGATACGGCTAGGATCGGCTAAGGTGGCACCCGCAAGCATCAGTTGATGGGCTTGCTGCTGCTGATAGAAGCGCTCTAACTGCGCTAGCTGTACTTTGTCATTGACCCCCTGTACTTCTTGCGGGGCCTCTGGGGAGCAGGTGATAACATCGACACTGTCTGCTGCGGCCATGGCAATAATGTCGGTTAAATAGTATTCGCCCTGAGCATTGTCATTGCCTAGCTGGCCGATCCAGCGTCGTAAAAATTTATTCGGCACGGCCATGATGCCGGTGTTTACTTCACAAATAGCTAATTGCTTGGGGCTGGCATCTTTGTGTTCAACGATGGCGGTAACCTCGCCCGTCGCGCTGCGCACGATACGGCCATATCCACGCGGATTTTCCAAAGTAACCGTTAGCAAGCCAAACTGATCACCTTTAGCGATCTCGACCAATTGTTGTAAGGTGACACTTTGGGTGAGGGGGACATCCCCGTATAAGATTAAGCTGATTCCGTCATCACTGATATTTTCTACGGCCATTGCAACGGCATGACCGGTACCTAGCTGCTCTTTTTGCAGCACAAAAATTATGTTTTGATCGGCGAGCGAATCTTCGACTAATGCCGACTTATGGCCGACGACAATGTGGGTAGTTGCCGCGTGGCTAATTTCTAATTTATTGGCTTGATCGATAACATGTTGCACCATTACCTTGCCTCCAATCTTGTGGAGTACTTTGGGTAATTCTGAGCGCATTCTAGAACCTTGCCCAGCGGCCAATATAATGATATCTGTGTTCATATTCTACTTAGTCCTTTACTTGAGTAAGCTCGGCACCAGTCGCGGATTTTCCATGTAGACGGGTACATAACTTTCTTTATTTTCCAATTTATAAAAATTTTTCTTCCAATCAACGCTAATTTAAAGCAATAATAAAAATTAACAATACCACTTGTCAGGAAAAAATTGACAATATGCATAATAAAACCTTAGAAAAACTCGGTTTGAGCCAAAAAGAAGCGATTGTCTATCAATCATTACTGGCTTTAGGGCCAAGCGCTATCAGAGCTGTCGCTGAAAAGTCGGGAATTAACCGAGGCACCACGCACGAGTGTCTAAAAACCTTGCTGCAAAAAGGAGTTGTCAATTATTTACCCAGAGGTCGTCGAAAATTATTTGCCCCGCGCGACCCTGAGGTACTATTGCAAATTGCTGAAAAACAACAGAGTGATTTAGACAGTGCGATTAAGCAGCTAAAGACCACCGTGATCCCTGATTTGCAGCACCTAAAGCCAGATTTCTCAAGCACCCAAGTACAATTTTATGAAGGGGATGAGGGGATTGAATTTGTACTGCGCGATATTCTCAGCACTGTGCAGAGATCGGATCAAAAAGACTATGCGGTATTTTCCTCTAAGCCGATTCGCTCCCTTTTATATCGCCCCTTCCCCAACTATACCAACTTACGGATTAAAAAAGGAATTGAGGTTAGAGTAATCGCGATTGGAGATGGCGGGGAGGATGCAGAGTTATCGCAACGTAAATGGCTAAAGACCGCAGGCAAAGTGGATGCCGCCTATATTGCGATTTATCCGCCTAAGGTAGCAATAATATCACTGGCATCTAATGACTATCCAACGGCAGTGGTGATCGAAGCCAAAGAGGTAGCTGCCGCGCAGCAAATTATTTTTAACACCCTCTGGGATCTGCTGTAGATTCAGTTTTTAATTCTTGTTGCTACCAAAATGACTTGTTGTGATTAATCATCAGTGACTTATCAAAAAAATTAAATTTATTATTCTTAACCTGAATCCGAGGCTTCAGAGCGTAAGCACCACTAAGCAGCCGCTGATCCAAGTTTAAGCTAATCATCAAAGCATGGCAGGGTTGGGAACATCCTGAGAGGCTATCGCCAGAACATCGGCAAGTGACAGGGCACCACTAAACAGTGCGCGCCCGATAATAGCACCTGCGATATTGGGCAGTAACTGCAAGCGCGATATATCATCTAACCCTTTAATTGTACCGCTGGAAATCACCGGAATCCGCAGTTCACTGGCCATTAAAGTGGTGGTGGCGAGCGTGGCTTCGGGATGATCATTGTCAAAGTTGATGTCGGTATAAATTAGCGCGCAAATCCCTGAACTTTGCAGACTGCGGCCTATTTCTAAAGGTGTAAAGGCTGTCGATTCACGCCAGCCATTCACCATCACCTGCCCCTCCTTTTCATCGATGCTGGCGACTACTTTACCCGGGTAATGGCTGCAAACCTCCTGTAAAAAATGCCTATCCATCACCGCCGCTGTGCCCAGCACAATGCGCTTGGCACCACGATCAAACCACCACTTGGCCGACGCCATAGTGCGAACCCCTCCTCCCACTTGCACAGGCACGCCAACCTGATCTATGATCTGGCAAATTAGTTCAGCGTTGTGCATACCGCCCTGCATAACACCGTCTAAATCGACGACATTTAACATCGTCGCCCCCTGTTTTACGAAATCTAGCGCGGCTTGTAGAGGATCGACATCATAGTGCACCGGCTTGCTAAACTCCCCGTGCAATAAATTGACACACTGACCATCCATTAACTCAATATCAGGTAAAATATTCATTGGCTGTACTCCCTGTATTCCTCTCTATCCATGTCAATGGCTCTAAGAGCCTGACCGACTAATTACTGCAACCTAACCTGTTCGGTTTAGCTCCTGACAGTAAACACATTTGAACTAGCCGCTTAATCACTTAAAATATTTAATCTAGTTTCAGCGCCATAATCGGACTATGTTTTTTATGAACCCTGTCAATCAGCATAGCACTAGCTGGCTTACAAGCAGTATCAATAAATGCTGAGACGACGGTTTTAGGCATACTGGTGGTCTACCGAAAGCCGTTAACACAGAGCACGGACTGCTCCGTGCACTTTGTAGGCAGAGAAGATTCGGGATTTGTTCAGAGCTCCTAAGCAAAGATTTTACGCTGGTCAGCGCTGCTAGCGCACTGACACTCTTAACTTTTTCTTAATTAAACATGCTGATCTAGTAATCCAATATAGCTTTTAACGATGGTCTCCGCGGAAAACTTATCGATATGCTTGTCCTCGATTTGTGGATAACAATCAATAGCTTCGACTATTTTATCACTTAAAGATTGCACATCTCCAACCGGCACTAAAAATTTAGATAATTCACCACTAAGAATTTCAGAGGGCCCACTTTTACAATTAGTACTCACCACTGGTGTATTAACGATTAAGGATTCAGCTAACACATTGCCGAAGCCCTCATAGTCGGAGGAAAAGATAAAAAGCTCGGCATTCTTTATCCAGTTATAGGGGTTATCGACAAACCCTGGCAGAATAACTCGATCTTCAATGCCCAATTCCACAATCATTTTTTGAATTTTTTGTTGGTCTTGTCCACCCCCTAAAAGAACTAATTTATGTTGTATATTGGATAGCACGTAAGCCTGGAGAAGGATGTCTTGTCTTTTATGTATTAGCTCGAACCGCCCCACGTGAATGACATATTTATCCCTGGGGATATTTTTATTTTCGACACTGGCTAACGCTCTTATTTTCTGTATATCAAATGGATTGTAAATAGTTTGTATATATTGTGAGCTTACGAGAAGATAGCGTGACTTTTAATGGAAGTCTAAAAGCCCGTTACCAATGGGCTAGGTGTTGTTTTTTTGATAATTCCAAGGCAGGTATTCTCCTGGATTATCGATGACTTTTTGGTTATCTCGCTG
>ASZJ01000173.1 GCA_000416275.1 Osedax symbiont Rs1 | reverse complement strand
CCCATGATAGAGCGGGCTGAATGTCCGTATTTCTGATTAGCACCCCCATCGTTTAATACCTCCTCAGGTAAAGGCGCAGTAAAATAGGCACCACAAGTATTACAACGCAGCCGCTCCATCACATGTTGCTCACTCTGGAAGGGGCTCTGGCCTATAATGCGTAGGCAAGGTTGCAGGTTCGTATTTATATAATTTTCCGCGATCACATTCCGGGCAATCATCACCCTTCGCCATGTCTGCTAATGGATGGTGTACAACGACAGGCTTGATGGTGGCGACGGGCTGTCGGACTTGTTACCTTTCTTCTTTTTCTTCGACTTTTTTGCATTGCTCTGCGCTAAGCTAGAGCGAAGCTTCTCCGATGATTTAACCATTCCCACTAACTTTTTTAATTTATGGATGGTGATACTATTGCTGGCAAGATTTTCTTGCATGCTGGCCAACGTTAGTAACGCATCAATAAGTAACTGACAATCTTCTGGCGTCAAAGCCAAGTTATGCTCTTTAGCTTCACTCACGCGTTGAATCAGTGCGTCTAGCGCTTGGGTGTTTATGTCAGAATATTGGGTTTTCAAAAGGTCAGCTCCGTAAAAGATACGTTGATGATATAGGGCAGGATTTATACAGCAACAAAAAAAAGTTTCTCACAGACCAAGGTTTGCCTTGCCGTGTGAATAACTCTCGCCACTTAATAACGCGCGAAGTTCCGTTGCTGCTAAGGCATTGATAACCCCTGTTGTTGGCCACCCAG
>ASZJ01000172.1 GCA_000416275.1 Osedax symbiont Rs1 | reverse complement strand
TTTTCATGTTGCGTCCTCATTAAGTAAGTCGCAACCATTAGATCTGATTAAAAATATAAAGTTGAGCTATGCTGCCGTAAGCTCACTATATATTGCGGTTTAGCTTTGATGATTTGTAATAAATCATCTTCTACACCTTTAGAAACACATAGCAGCTTTTTGTTTTTAAAGCTTTCTCTTATTTTATGTAATTTGTAGGCTTTCAGTACTGAAAAGCCTTTTTTCTGATGCCTTTTAAATCTTCTCTTACTCTGGGTATTATGAATAATGGTATAAAGATTCTTGAAACCGACCAACTCTACTGTTTTCATACCTGCAAAATCTGCTAGATTAGACAACACTATATCGAAATCAAATTCTTTATTTAGACGTTTAATTTTTTTGGAAAATAGATAAGGTCTTAACTTTGATATCTTAGTGATTTTCCCATCTTCGCTTAATACATGTATGTGAAACTTCTTAAGCAAGCCAGGCGCGACCGCATTTTTTAATAGAATAATATGAACTTCCAAATTATTTTTTTTAAAAGCTTCCGCTAATGCTATAGATACTTGTTCGATTCCCCCTCCGATTAAAGAGTCTGAAATAATCGCTATTTTTTTCATGCAATCCCTCATGCAAGATTGTATTTATTTAGTGCCTGCCAGAGAAGTAAAAATCCTATATAATACAAATAGTAACCTTATATAAACACAACGAAGATTTCGAGTAAACCATGCGAAAAGCTTTTAATGCTCAAATGAATATAGATGAAGTAAATATAGCTGACATTACATTTGATATACGTTCCCGTGATGCTATTCCGAAGCTACAAAAAGGGTACAGCATATTTATCTCAATAACTCACTTCGTGACCAAGTTCTGGCCTGCTTAGAAAAAGTAATACCCCAGGGCACTGACATGAATGTAGGGCGTCCTGGAATGACATTGTGGCGGATATTAGTGCTCGGCACCTTACGCTTAGGCGATAACAAAGACTTTGACTCTGTTCATGAGCTCGCCAATCAGCATATACTCTACGCCAAATGTTGCTTCACGGTCGTGATGACGAATTTCGATATAATCGACAAACAGTGATCGATGATTTAAGTCTATTTACTCCAGAAATTCTGGATGAAATCAACCAGATCGTTGTGGCTGCTGGCCATGAACTCATAAAAAAAAATACTCTGCGCAGGATCCTCAATGGCACACTCTAACTTTACAGGGCCGCTGTGACTCATTTGTTGTTAAAACAGATGTATGCTATCCCACTGATTTCGGTTTACTAAGAACTTGTATTGGCAAACTCATTACGCTTTCTACTCGCTTAATGCTATCAGAACCGGAATCCTTGTGGCGCCAATCTGAACATTTACACCGCCAATTGACGCAGCGCTATCATGTACTGCGAAAATTAAACTATGCCCTAACGCGGCGCAAAAAAAACCGAGAAACACTAGAGCATCAACGTGATATGGCCTGCTTAGATTATTTAGATTACAGCCTACGTCTACATAAAAAGGCAGTAAAAACACTATCATTACTCAAACGTAGGGCTGTTGAATCTAAGGATTTGGAGCAGTTAAGCTATTTTTTAAAACAGGCGGGTAGGCATATCAACTTAGTGATGAGGCGAGTGATCTGTAACGAATATATCCCGCACAGTGAAAAACTTTTTTCATTATTTGAACCGCATACTGAATGGATTAATAAAGGTAAGGCTGGTGTACCCGTCGAGCTAGGGCTAAGAGTTTGTGTGTTGCAAGATCAGTTTGGTTTTACTTTGCACCATCAAGTTATGGAGCAACAAACTGATGATCAAGTGGCGATTAGCATGGCTTTAGGGGCTAGAGCTATGTTTAGCTCTCTGCAGCAAGTTAGCTTTGATAAGGGCTTTTGGAGCCCTGCAAATTATGCGGCACTCGTCACAGAATTTACGCGTATTATCCTACCGAAAAAGGGACGACGCACCGCTGAAGAGAAAGCACGGGAAGATCATTTAGAATTCAAGCGAGGAAAACGTAAGCATAGTGCAGTGGAGTCTGATATCAATGCGTTAGAGCATCATGGATTAGATAAATGCCCAGATCACGGCATAGATGGTTTCAAACGCTATGTAGCGATGTCGGTGTTGGCGAGTAATATTCATAGGCTGGGGAATTTACTTCTACAGGATGAGCTAGAAGCAGATCGCCGGAAGAAGAAGAGGCTGCTTAAGCAGCCCTATCCAGCAGACCATGCTGCTTAGTCCTGTCATCAGCTAACATGATACCGATACCTTGTTAAGGAGGCCAACATGCATCTAAAATAAGCTAAAATCTCGTAAAAACAGATTATCTGCTTACAACAGTTTGGTTTTGAGCAGATTGATGAAAATGAAAATTTAAAAGAACTCAAAAAGAGAAGTGTACACCCGAATTTCAGTGGGTTTTCTGACGGACACTATTTACGCCATAATTATGACGATGGTAGGACTAAAATGCTCAGATAGTCAAATTTATCTGTCCGCTGGGGCCGTGTGGATTCGAGCAGAGCTTTCTTAGCTTGATTCTCGCTTATATTTAGTTGATAGCCACTGGCCTAAAGATATGATTAGGAATACAGTGCTGGCCGCTAGCAACGCATAAATATATTGCATATAACCCCAAGTACAAGCTTCGGAGCGGCTATCAATTTCACACCACTGATAGACATTGAAAATCACATACGCCGCCAGTGGTAAATAAATAGCTGACATGGTTTTGATGTTACGCAGCTTAATCACCACTAAAACAGGCATGATAGCGAGCAATGCTAATACACTTAAAATTTCCACTACATCCTCCTGAAATGGTCGCTATAAGTTGATCTTTTCATTGATGGCTAGTTAAAAACAGCTAGCAATCTGCTTTAATAACAGCAGTTTAAAACTACCATCCGTACCCCGTCCACAACATCTTATCCTACTCATGCAAAAAATTTTGCTTGGATATTAAGTAAAACATGAAAACTGTATGCCCCTGCTGCTCAATCTACGCAACTTAGACGATGCGCTAATTGGTAGCTCTTTACAATACTGCAAGACCATCTATGCTGCAATGCAACCCTGAACTTAGCTATTATCGGCGTGATACGCGAGACGCCCTTAGTTCACAAACTCCCTAAGTTAAACGCTATTGCTCTAAACTGAAAAAGCAGCCCGAAGACTGCTTTGATTAGCTTATTTCACACCGGGTGAAATTTGGCAATTTTGCTTAAATATCCATGGTTGCCTTCAAGGCATTGTCTTCAATGAAATGACGTCTAGGTTCTACTTCATCACCCATCAATGTAGTAAACAATTGATCGGCGGTGATTGCATCTTCAATGGTCACTTGCAGCATCCGGCGCGCTTCAGGATCCATAGTGGTTTCCCACAGCTGTTCAGGATTCATTTCACCTAATCCTTTGTAGCGCTGGATATATTGACCGCGACGGGCTTGCTGCAACAACCACTCCAAGCCCTCTTTAAAACTGCTCACTTCGAGTGTGCGATCACCGCGCTTAAAGTAGCTAGCTGGTTGAATCAGGCCATCTAACGCCTTGCCCATCTCTTTAAATAGCTGGTATTCCTTAGAGCCAATAAAGCTGGTATCAAAGGTGTATTCTGAATCGACACCGTGATGAGTATAAATCAGCTTGGGGAGGTAGACACTGTGTTCTTTATCGTGCACTACTTCACAGCGGTACTGTTCACTGGCTTGCGCGCCTGCGCTTAGCAGCTCAGTGTAAACCGCTGCCCACTGTTTGACGACAGCCTCATCCTGCAGTTGATCTTTTTCCAACGCAGGTGCGTAGAGCATCTGAGTTAGCGCATCTATTGGGTATAAACGACTAATGCGGGTGATGATGGCATCGACTCGACGATACTGGTTCGTCAACTCTTCTAGGGCAGAGCCAAAAACACTCTCATTTTCATTTATTTGTAGACTAGCCCCTTCTAAAGCACCGTTTAAAAGAAATTTTTGCAGTGCTTCTTCGTCTTTTAAGTATTGCTCTTGCTTGCCTTTTTTGATTTTATAAAGCGGTGGTTGAGCGATGTAAATATAGCCGCGCTCCACTAATTCTGGCATTTGACGGAAGAAAAAAGTCAACAACAAGGTGCGGATGTGCGATCCATCAACATCGGCATCGGTCATGATGATGATGCGGTGGTATCTCAATTTATCAATATTAAATTCTTCGCGGCCTATGCTTGTTCCCAAGGCAGTAATCAAAGTTCCCACCTCTTGAGAGGCCAGCATTTTATCAAAACGGGCTTTTTCTACGTTTAGAATTTTACCTTTTAGCGGTAGTATCGCCTGGGTTTTACGCGCGCGGCCCTGTTTTGCAGAACCTCCCGCAGAGTCTCCCTCCACTAGGTATAACTCTGAAAGAGCTGGATCTTTCTCCTGGCAATCCGCCAATTTACCCGGCAGACCAGCGATATCTAGGGCACCTTTACGACGGGTCATTTCACGCGCTTTTCGCGCCGCTTCGCGCGCGCGGGCGGCGTCGATCATTTTGCCGACAATCGCCTTTGCATCTTGTGGGTTTTCCTGCAGGAAATCACTAAATAGCTGCGCAAAACTTTGCTCTACCGCGGTTTTTACTTCTGAGGAGACTAACTTGTCTTTGGTCTGTGAAGAAAATTTCGGATCGGGCACTTTCACCGAGATGATCGCGACTAGCCCCTCGCGGCAATCATCTCCAGACGTCGCGGTCTTGCCATTTTTATTGAGACTTTCATTTTCAATGTAGTTGTTCAAAGTACGAGTTAATGCACCGCGAAAACCTGATAAATGGGTGCCGCCATCGCGCTGTGGGATGTTATTAGTAAAACAGTAGATCCCCTCTTGATAGCTATCATTCCACTGCAGCGCCACTTCAACCCCGACGCCATTTTCGTGCATGGTATTAAGGTGAGCGATCTGACTCACTGAAGATTTATTTTGATTTAAATAGGCGACAAACTCAGCTAACCCACCTTTGTATGCAAAGGTATCGGTACGACCATCGCGCTGATCGGTCAAGACAATCCGCACACCTGAGTTCAGAAAGGACAGCTCTCTTAAGCGTTTAGCTAGCTGGTCGTACACGTACAGCACGTTGCTAAAGGTTTCGGTCGAGGCGGTAAAGACAATTTGCGTACCTGATTTGTCCGTCTCACCAATGACTTTCAGTGGCGCTTGTGGCTCACCGTGAATATAATTTTGCTCGTGCACTTTGCCATTGCGGCGAATGGTGATATCTAATTTGCTGGACAGTGCATTGACCACTGACACACCGACACCGTGTAATCCACCTGAGACTTTATAGCTGTTGTCGTCAAATTTACCGCCGGCATGCAGTACTGTCATAATAACTTCGGTGGCAGACACTCCTTCTTCGCTGTGGATATCAGTGGGAATTCCACGCCCATTATCGCTAACCATGACGGTATCGTCAGACTGAATAACGACATTGATTTCACTACAGTGTCCCGCCAGCGCTTCGTCAATCGAGTTATCGACTATTTCGAATACCATGTGATGCAAGCCGGACCCATCGTCAGTATCACCAATGTACATACCCGGACGTTTTCGAACCGCATCTAGGCCTTTAAGGACTTTAATACTATCGGCGCCGTATTCTTGTTCTTCACCACTCATGGATGTCTCCTAACCTATGTGAACTACAATTGAGGGGCAACTGCGATTAATTTATCGCATCCCTGCAAAACTCTGTTGAAGCCAAGCCTAACTCACTAAAGTATAGCGGTTAACTGACCATCATCAATCTGAAAATTCTTTACTTCTGTCGCTGCCTGCCAGTAACTCTGTAGTGCTTTGGGCTCTACACAAGTAATAAAACACTGACTTTGGGTCTGCTCTAAAAATTGACAAAATAACTGGCAGTGCTGTGCATCTAATTCTGAGGGTAAATCGTCAATCAAATAAATGCACTTGCCTTCTCTATGACGATTGTATACTGCACCTTGAGCCAGTTTAAGCGCACTCACTACCAGCTTTTTCTGGCCTCGAGAGAGCCGCTCTGTGGCGTTTATTCCGTCGATTTTAATTTTCATGTCGGCGCGTTGTGGCCCCGCCGCAGTGTAGCCCTGTTTTAGATCGCGCTGCAGCTGCTCTTCCAGTAATTCATCCAGAGGCCGCTTTTGATCCCAACCAGGAGAGAAGGACAAACTCAAGTCAACGTCACCCATTAAACATTTACTGATCGCTAAAAAATCGGGTGTAAGTTGACTAATATACTGCTGTCGCATCTGAGTGATCTGCTGGGCATACCGAACAAACTCAGCATCCCAAACGCGGCGTATTTGCGGATCTATTTTACCACACTTTAGCAGCGAATTACGCTGTTGCAACACACGTTTAAAGCTTCTCCAAGCATTAATGTAGCTCTGATCCGCATGAAAGCTACCCCAGTCTACGAATTGCCGTCTAATCGCAGGACTGCCCTCTAATATTTGGAAGGTATCGGTGTTAATTACTAAGAGCGGGACGAGACTGGCGAGCTGTGATAGATCAATATTACTACCGCAGTGCCGAATGCTGACCGTACCATTTAAGTCGCGACTCACCCCTAGAGGTTCGTGACTGCTATCTAATTGATGCTGTAGCTGGGCGAAGACTAGCGATTCGGTCTGCTGATGAGAGACGAAGTATTGAAATTTTCTAGTCCGAAAAGAGCGCGTTAAGCCAAGAAAGTTGATCGCTTCTAACAGCGATGTTTTACCGCTGCCATTGGCACCGCAAATGAGATTAACGTGACTAGAAGGGCTGAAATCAACCTGTAAAAGGTTGCGGATATTTTGAATTTTAAGTGATTTAATCGCCATCTTGGTTAAATAAGCCTTACAAAAAAATCACTTTTAAAATAATTTTACTAAAAAATTCCGCTGCAAAGCACCGCTGTGATAAATGTGCAGAGCTATTACATGCGCATCGGCATAACGACAAACACACTGCCCTCTTCATCATAGCCTTCGATTAATGCACTGCTATTAGAATCGGATAAGGTGAAGCGCACTATGTCTGAATTAATGATCGAGAGCACATCGATTAAGTAGTTGACGTTAAAGCCTATCTCTAGCGACTCACCTTGGTAGTCGATGGCAATAGTTTCTTCAGCTTCTTCCTGCTCTGGGTTGTTGGCCATCACTTTGAGGAAACCGCTGGTTAGCGTTAAACGCACACCACGGTATTTCTCATTGGATAGGATAGCAATCCGGCTAAACAACTGCCGCAACTCTAAACGATTACCCAAGATAGCTTTATCGCCACCGCGGGGAATTACTCGCTGGTAATCAGGGAATTTGCCATCGACTAACTTAGAGGTAAAGATGAATTCGCCGACGTGGGCGCGAATGTGATTAGAACCAACCACTAACTTTAAAGGGGCATCGCCACCTTGTAACAGTCGGGCCAGCTCTAATATACCTTTGCGGGGGATAATGATTTGCTCGGATGTTTCACTGGCAGTCTCGGCAATGGTCACGCTTGTCGCGAGGCGATGGCCATCGGTGGCTACCGTGCGCAACATACCGTCACTGACTTCCATCATCATACCGTTAAGGTAGTAACGGACGTCTTGCTGGGCCATTGAAAAGCCAGTTTGATCGATCAAATGGCGTAATTTCTCTTGCGGCAAACTCAGCTCATAGCTCTGGTCACAGTCTTCAACATTCGGGAACTCTGTCGCCGGCAATGTCGCTAAACTAAAACGGGTGCGACCAGCTTTGATGATCACTTTGGTATCGTCTAGCTTTAACTCGATGATCGCATCATCAGGTAACGACTTACAAATATCCATCAATTTACGCGCAGGCACGGTAATTGATCCAGCCTCGGCGGGCTCATTCAAGGTCACACGACCCACTAACTCTACCTCGAGGTCAGTACCGGTCATCGAAAGCTGATCACCTTCGGCCACTAACAATATATTGGATAAGACCGGCAAAGTTTGACGGCGTTCAACAACGCCTGCTACCAGTTGTAACGGCTTAATCAATGCTTCACGGGAAATGACAAATCTCATGTTTTCGCTACCCTTATAATCGATGCTACGCTGTCAAATGGCGCAGTAGATTTTGATAATCTTCACGGATATCCGCATCGGATTCACGCAACTCTTTAATTTTACGACAAGCATGCAATACTGTGGTGTGATCGCGACCACCGAACGCATCACCTATTTCAGGAAGCGAATGATTGGTCAGCTCTTTAGCTAAACTCATCGCTACTTGTCTCGGCCTTGCCACTGAACGATTCCGTCTTTTAGACAGAAGGTCAGAAATTTTTATTTTGTAATACTCTGCGACAACTCTTTGTATGTTATCAATACTAACCTGTTTATCTTGTAATGCTAACAAGTCTTTCAAAGATTCTTTAATAAATGCAGTGGTAATTGCGCTGCCAGTGAAATGCGCATTGGCAATCACTCTTTTTAAAGCGCCCTCCAACTCCCGGACATTAGAGCGAATTTTTTGCGCGAGAAAGAATGCCGCGTCATCCGGCAGCATCACACCAGCTTCCTGCGCTTTTTTCATCACGATAGCGACCCGAGTTTCTAGCTCTGGCGGCTCGATAGCGACCGTCAGCCCCCAGCCGAATCTCGACTTTAGCCGATCTTCGACACCGGCTATTTCTTTAGGATAGCGATCACTGGTCAAAATCATTTGCTGACCACCTTCTAACAACGCATTAAAAGTGTGGAAAAACTCTTCTTGGGAGCGCTCTTTACCGGCAAAAAATTGGATGTCGTCAATTAACAGCGCGTCGACCGAACGATAGTAACGTTTAAAATCATTGATCGCATTCAGCTGCAGGGCTTTTACCATGTCGGCAACAAAACGCTCTGAGTGCAAATAGACGATCCGCGCCTTGGGGTTTTTCTTTAGTAACTCCATACCCACGGCGTGCATCAAGTGGGTCTTACCTAAGCCAACGCCACCGTATATAAACAGAGGGTTGTATGAGCCGCCCGGGTTATCACTGACTTGTTGAGCGGCAGCCAGCGCTAGCTGGTTGGACTTACCTTGGACAAAGGAGTGAAAAGTAAATGCTTCATTGAGGTTCGATTGATGCCTAAGCCCACCCTCTACATTGACTACCCGGTGATTGTTGCCAAAGTTCCCTACATCTAACTCTAATTGCGGTGCTGGTTCATCATACTGCCTAGATATTGGTGCAGGCACGGGGACTGGATCATTATCTCTGGCTTGGAAGCTCTGATTTAAGCTGACTCTAGGTGATGGTCTAATCCGATGCTGCACAGCGGGCATACTTGGCGCCGCCGCCGACACTTGTTTTACTTCTATCCTAACCACAAGGCCCGCATCACCGGCAACATCACAGGCCACTTGGGTTATTCTTGAGAGAAATTTATCATTCACCCAATCTCGGACAAAACGATTGGGAGCAATGAGAGTTAAAGCAGAACCAGTGGAAGCAGCTTGAAGAGGACGAATCCAAGTATTGTACTGCTGAGCGGGGAATTCATTTTGCAAAGCCTGCAAACAGCGATCCCACAACTCTATCGACATACAACGCGCTCCAAATAAAAATAAAATATCAACAACTGCGCACTTGCTATATCGCTTTTAGCCAGTCAATTAATTAGAGCCGACATTCTACCCCTCTTTTTTTAGGTTATCCACATATTCACATTATTTTTAATCGAGAGTGGATAAAAATATTTTTTTAGGCTATTTCGGAGATATCTAGCTAGACCTCCCCTTAAACAAGCATCTAAAAACGCTCATCAACATGACTTATCAACAAGGCAACATGCTGATATAGAACGGTTAAACAATCTTATAAGCAAAATTAAATATTTCGAAAGGAAATATTTTTAATTTTTCCTCTAATATTTAAAAACATCCTACAGCTTAATAATTGTAACTATATCCTGAAAAAGGTTTGAAATTTCTGCAAATATTCTATAATATCTCGCGACTTAATTTTTGCTATGTGGACACTTCAGACCACTAAACAAATAATCGTTCAGAGGACTGACAAATGAAAAGAACTTTCCAACCAAGTGTTTTAAAACGTGCTCGTACTCATGGCTTCCGCGCTCGCATGGCGACTAAAAGCGGCCGTGCCGTTATTAATCGCCGTCGTGCTAAAGGCCGCAAGAAACTTTCTGCTTAATCTTAGGCAGTAAATGACCATGCACAGCTATCCCCGTGAGTTAAGACTTTTGACCGGCGGGGATTTTCAAAAAGTTTTCGACGCAGTTGAAATCAAAGTTCCAGACCAGCGCATTCTAATCCTCTCCCGCGCCAACGGACTCGATCACCCTCGGATCGGCTTCATCATCTCCAAAAAAAATATTCGCCGAGCAGTGAAACGTAACTTAGTAAGACGTATCATGCGTGAATCTTTTCGCCTCAACCAAGATAAACTCCCCGCCCACGACATGATTATCATGGTCCGTAAAGGTGCT
Source organism: Osedax symbiont Rs1 (assembly GCA_000416275.1). GTDB lineage: Bacteria > Pseudomonadota > Gammaproteobacteria > Pseudomonadales > Balneatricaceae > Rs1. The sequence goes on along the minus strand of ASZJ01000172.1, from coordinate 4,701 downwards.
GGAGAAATCGGTTCAGATGATTTGCACAGACTGGCGAAAAAATGTTGGTCTCGATTAAACAAAAAAGTTAACCAAGTACATTCAGCAAAATAAGGGTTGTACATTCCATGGATTTTCAGCGAATAATTTTAGGCTCCACTCTAGCAGTAGTTACTTATATGCTGGTACTACAGTGGAATGAAGATTACAACACAAAACCAGTTGCAGTAGCGCAGGCTAGTACCATTTCAGCTTACGGCAGTTCCTCGACAACTAACACTAGCGACTTACCTGTTGCAACAGTCGATAAGCCCTCGGCGACCGATGTTCCCGCCAATGTAAGCGCAGTGCTAGAAACAACCACCAACGGCCAATTGATCAGCGTTAAAACCGATGTACTGAACATCCTGATTGACAGTAAAGGTGGGGACATTATTGAAGTGACCTTGCCTCTGCATAAAGCACAGCTAGGCGAAGAGCAACCATTTGTACTGCTAGAGCAAAACTCCGAGCGCACTTACATTGCCCAGAGCGGTTTAATCGGCACCGACGGCCCTGACGCAAGCAAGGACCGCCCCAGCTATACAGCGGACAGCACTAGTTATACCTTAACTGGCGATACCTTAGCTGTAGACTTAGTTTTCAAAAAAGACTTAGTGACCATTACCAAACGCTTTACCTTCACCAAAGGTAGTTACGCGGTTGCCTTAGACTACATTATCGATAACCAATCCAGTAAAGATTGGCAGGGTAGTTTATTTGCACAGTTAAAGCGCAATAATTTCTCAGATCCGACCAGCCAAACTGAAATGGGCATGCAATCCTATTTAGGCGCGGTGTTCTCTACTGAGGAAGACAATTACCAGAAATACGATTTCGGTGACATTGACGACGGTAACTTTAACAAGAAATCAGTCGATGGCTGGGTCGCTATGGTCCAGCACTATTTCATCAGTGCCTGGGTGCCTTCTACCGGCGCAGAATATACTTATAGCACCCGTAAATCTGCAGGTAATTATATTGCCGGATTGGTATCCCCAACCATCAACATTGCCGCTGGCAGCGAAGGCCGTGTATCTGCAACCTTCTTTGCGGGACCTAAAGACCAAGCGCAGCTAGAAGCGACTGCACCTGCCTTAAACCTGACGGTTGACTACGGCTGGCTGTGGTGGGTTGCCTCACCTCTATACTGGTTATTAACCACTATTCACGGTTTCTTAGGAAACTGGGGTCTGGCCATTATCGGTATTACTATTACCGTCAAAGGCGCACTGTTCCACCTTAATGCCAAGGCCTTTAGGTCGATGGCTAAGATGCGTAAATTTGGCCCGGTGATCGCCAGCCTGAAAGAAAAGCACGGTGACGACAAGCAAAAAATGTCCAAGGAGATGATGGAGCTCTACAAAAAAGAGAAAATCAATCCACTGGGCGGCTGTCTACCCATAGTCGCGCAAATGCCAATTTTCATCGCCCTGTACTGGGTGCTGATGGAATCGGTCGAGTTGCGACATGCAAGCTTCCTCTATATCCATGATTTATCCGTACAAGATCCATACTTCATCCTGCCTATTTTGATGGGCGCTAGTATGTTTATTCAGCAGTCTTTAAACCCTGCACCACCAGATCCAATGCAGGCGAAGATCATGAAAATGCTACCTATTATTTTCACTTTCTTCTTCTTGTGGTTCCCAGCGGGTCTGACCTTGTACTGGGTAGTGAACAACATCTTATCTATCGCTCAGCAATATCTGATCAACAAGCAGATAGAAAAAGAAGGATAGCGTTACACGCATCGCACTATCACAGGGCCCTTTTGGGCCTTGTTTGCGTTTTACTATACTCGTTACTTAACCGGAGCTAGCCACATGCCTTTTACATCCACAGATACAATTGCGGCGCAAGCCACTGCTCCCGGTCGCGGTGGTGTTGGCATCATTCGGGTGTCTGGCCCTAAAGCCAGTGAAATAGCGGTGGCAGTATTAGGCAGCACTCCAAAACCTCGCTACGCCCAGTACGGGTCCTTTTATGCCGACAACAATCAAGTACTTGATGAGGGGATTGCGCTGTACTTTCCCGGCCCAAATTCATTTACCGGTGAAGATGTATTAGAATTACAGGGGCACGGCGGCCCGATTGTGATGGATTTTTTACTGCAGCGAGTCCAAGCTTTAGGTTGTCGATTAGCCAACCCCGGTGAATTCTCTGAGCGCGCTTTCCTCAATGACAAGCTGGATTTGGCGCAGGCGGAAGCGATTGCCGATTTAATTGACAGCTCCTCCCAGCAGGCCGCAAAATGCGCGCTTCGCTCACTGCAAGGTGAATTTTCCAAACGCATTTATCAATTAGTTGCAAGCCTCACCAAGCTACGCATTTATGTCGAGGCGGCGATCGACTTTCCCGAGGAGGAAATCGACTTTCTCGCCGATGGTATTGTGCAAAACCGCCTCGAGGGCATCATGGCTAATTTAGCCGCGGTTAAGCGCGAAGCTAAACAGGGCAGCATCATTCGCGAGGGGATGAGCGTAGTCATCGCCGGTCGACCGAATGCCGGCAAATCTAGCTTGCTAAACGCCCTAGCTGGCAAAGACACTGCCATAGTGACGGATATTGCAGGCACCACTAGAGACGTGCTACGAGAGCACATTCACATCGACGGAATGCCTCTACATATCATTGACACGGCGGGATTACGCGACGCTCCTGACGAAGTGGAACGCATTGGCATCTCCCGGGCATGGCGTGAAATTCACGCTGCCGATCGTATTTTACTAATGGTCGATAGCACTCAGACAGCGGCTGATGATCCACAGCAGATATGGCCAGAATTTGTCGATCAATTACCCGCCGACGCTAAAATCACTATCGTGCGCAACAAAGCGGATTTAACCGGTGAAACCATCGGCATGCAAGACGGCCACAGCGCCCCTCTGATCAACCTCTCTGCAAAGGCAGATTTGGGGGTAGATATCTTACGGGAACATTTGAAAACTTGCATGGGCTACCAGGCCACTGCCGAGGGAGGATTTTTAGCGAGACGGCGCCATTTGGATGCGATCGCTAGAGCGGATGAGCTCTTAACTACCGGCCTCGCTCAACTGATCCACAATAATGCCGGTGAATTACTGGCAGAAGACTTGCGCCAAGCCCAGCAAGCTTTAGGCGAAATTACCGGCCAGGTCAGCAGTGATGACTTATTGGGCAAGATATTCTCTAGTTTTTGTATCGGTAAATAATCCATCTTCTTAGAAGGGGCAGTAACTACCCTCTCAGAAGGCAATTTGTTTATTCTGAGACCTCTGCATAACTTACCCAGAGGGTATGATAACTGCGCTCGGTAATACGGCGTTAAAACGGCTCAATATGCTCATTTACACCAGTAATATCCATAAAGAAGGGCACACTGTACCCAAAGTGAGGGGCATACTAACTCCGCTATTTCGCCGGTTTTTTCCTTGTATTACCTTCGCTCGCAACGTTATGCAGAGGTCTCATTCTGCTACTCAATTAAAAACCTAATTGCTATTGACGCTTTTCAGATTGCCACTCTCTACCATACTTCACTGACCATTATGAACAAGAGCCAATCAGTTACAGCGACCAAGTATAAATTCTATCGACACTTTAGGAAACTCTAAGCAAATCCTGCATCTTCCCTGCTGGCGTTCAGGGCCTCCTTTACAATCATTAATTCAGCAGAACAAGCTCCACTGCATCGCTACCTATTTATAGAAAATCATTAACTTTCCTTATTGACCATCATACTCCGCTCAACTTGGCGATTGCCTAATAAATTGATTAGTTACAACGAAGAAGAGATTAAAAGCATCTCTTGCTATGGCGGAGACACAGGGCCAATCAGATTAACTTTTAGCTGAACGGCGCTCAAAATCACTTTGCAGATGCATCTGAAAGGCGTTTTTAATGTGCGCTTGGGCCGCTTGGTCGGCAGCATCTGGATCTTGTTGTTTGATCGCTTCAATGATGCGCTTATGCTCTTCGTATAATTTTTGAGGACGCCCCTCAGGAATGTATTTCACCCCTCGCAACAGTGCCATCGAGTCAGACAGTGCGGCAAACGCTTTGAGCAAAAAACGGTTGTGCGCAGCGCGGTAAATAGCGTGATGCAACTCCCAGTTCAACTGGTTGTGCTCTCGAGGATCATCTGCGGCTTTATAACACTCCTCCAAGATATACTCCATCGATGCCACTTCACTACTAGAGGCATGCTGCGCGGCAAAGCGAGCCGCAACACCTTCCAGCTGTTGGCGTAAAACATACAGTTCGGCAACTTCCTGCGAATCCAGTTCGGCAACCACTGCTCCTCGCTGTGGCTCAAGAATTAACTTACCTTCCGATTGCAAGCGCCGGATCGCCTCTCTGACCGGCGTCCGACTAACCTCTAAATCTTTACTGACCACCGATTCACGAATCCGCTCGCCAGGGTGGTATTTCCCCTCGCGAATCTCTTTCAACAACTGCTGATACACGTATTCACCCAGTGATGGAGATGGGCTTCGTGACTCCACTTGTTTCTTTTTGGCTGTCATCGCTCTCTCTTAACCTTAAGTGTTTTCATTGTGCTGCTAAATATAACGTATCAATCTATTTAGATAAAACAATCTAGTAGATATGCGGGTAATAATTTTTCAATTCAAATTAAAACAACAAAAAATACATTAATTATCATTCTAACAATGAAAACATATGTAACTTCTCAATAAC
>ASZJ01000171.1 GCA_000416275.1 Osedax symbiont Rs1 | reverse complement strand
GAAGTGGTCTTTAATTTTAACGACTTTTGGACTAAAACCCTGTCAAGAGAAAATGATTTATATTGACGTTCTGCCCCGAGTTATTGAGAAGTTACAAACATATCACGCAACACATTGATAACAAATAGCTTTAAAAACAATTCAAAACTATTCAACTATCTGATTTGACTAAATGGTTATAAATGTATACATTTATAACCATGAATATATGGATCATTATATAACCAGACAAAGTCGAGTTACCGAAGTTCTGTAATATTTTACTAAGCTGATTATCGCTAGTAACTCATCAAGTAAGCGATCAGATTGCCAGATAAACCGATAATTTGATCAACGTTAGGCCGAAAAAACTAATAACAACTGGAGGCAATCCCACCATGCAAAAAAAAAGCCCACTATCCAATATCATCCTCAGCTCCACGCTACTGGTCGCTTCACTAGCCGCTCTACCGGCAATCGCAGCGGAAGACTTTCCTAAAAAGCCAGTGGCGATGATCGTTGCCTACTCACCTGGCGGTGGTACCGATACCGCTGCACGAGTACTGGCTAAATTTGTCGGACCACACTTAGGTCAACGTTTAATTGTACAGAACAAGCCTGGTGCAGGAGGTCAGATTGGTTTTTCTAATTTAGCCAGGGCAAAAAATACCGGCTATAAGATTGGTTTTATCAACGTCCCCTCGATCTTCATGGTCAAGATGCTCCGTGAAAACGTCCCTTATGAAATGAGTGATTTCGAGCCCATTGCCAACATTCAACTAGATCCAGTAGTACTGGCGGTAAACGTTGACAGCCCACTAAAGACCTTTGCGGACTTCTTAGCGGCGGCAAAAAAAGATCCGGGAAAGTTTAATATTGCCGGTGATGGCCCACAATCTAACAACCAACTCCAAGTAGTAGTTGCAGAAGACAAACTGGGAATTGATATTAATTTCGTGCCTTTTAGTGGCTCTGGACCGGCAATCTCAGCGGTGTTGGGCAATCAAGTTGATGCGGCGGTTCCCTCTGCTAGCTCTGCCACTAATCACGTTAAAAATGGCCGTTTACGCGTCTTGGCAGTGTTCGCCGACCAGCGCTATTCATACCTACCCGATGTCCCGACGATAAAAGAGGCGTCAGGAATTGATGTGCCAGGAATTGGTGCTTCGATGCGCGGTATAGCAATTCCCAAAGGTGTTTCAGCAGAGCGCAAAGCACACTTAGAGAAAGCTTTTGCCGAGGTGATGGTCGATCCTAAATTTATTGCGCACGCTAAGAAAATGGGCATGCCTTTAAATTACATGACCGCACAAGAGTTCAGTGCATATTTGATTGAAGCTGAGAAGGCTGTTAAGCAATACATACACTTGCTTAAGTAAACTCTACTGCATCAGCACTGAATAACTGGATCTCGCTGGCAGTTTAACTGCCAAATCACCACATACTCTCGATACCGGGTTATCGAGAGTAGTAACCTTAATTGGTCTACATAATGTTACGATTTTCTAAAGATAAAGTGTTCGCGACCGCCTGTATTGGAATCGCGGCTGTTTTGGCGGTGATAGTCTTTAGCTATCCGCTAGAGTCATCCTACTTTCCACGTATTTTAGTGGTTTTCATCGGCGCTATGGGTTTGCTACTACTAGCGCGCAATTGCCTGCAGAAAACGGCAGCCAAAGCCGCTGAAAACTTCAATCAATACAAGGTTCAGCTAAGCAGTGCCGCGCTGGTTTTTACCTCTATCGCCGCCTATACGCTAGGCATTTATCTAGTCAATTATGAGATTACTACAGCACTGTTCCTCTTCTTCTTTATGCTGGCGCTCGGCTATCGAAAGTTTACGGTGATGGTCGTCACCAGTCTAAGTTTAACACTTGCACTGTACCTCATATTTTTTGAAATATTAGCGGTAGCTAGACCTGACAGCCTGTTTTTCACTTAATTATTATTGACGATACAAGTTGTTTTTCACGCTCAACCGCCAGAAATAGCTTCAAGGAACATACATGATAGATAATATTTTACTGGGCTTTGCCACATTGATGGATGTCGGGATGCTGAGTGCGATCGCCGCCGGCGTGATAGGTGGAGTTCTAATCGGCATGCTACCGGGACTTAGCAGTACTATGGGGGTTGCACTACTTATCCCGATCACCTTTTCAATGCCTCCGCAGATGGGCTTAGGTATGCTGGGAGGAATTTATCTCGCATCTACCTACAGCGGCTCGATTAGTGCCATATTACTGAATATACCTGGTACTTCTGCAGCGGTAGCGACTTTGTTAGATGGTCACCCGATGTCCCAGAAAGGGCAGTCGACTCGCGCCATCGCGCTCGCCACATTTGGCTCCTGTATTGGCGGAATGATCAGCGTCATCGCGCTGTTATTTATTGCCCCGCCACTGGCCGAATTCTCCCTTAGATTTGGCTCCCCAGAATTTTTTCTGCTGGCATTATGCGGCATCACGGTAATCGCCTCACTATCCGCAGGCGCGATGGAGAAGGGCTTGATCGCCGGTGCTTTAGGCTTGCTGCTGAGCACTATCGGCAATCATCCTCTGACAGGTTTCATGCGCTTCACCGCCGATATACCATCACTTTACGACGGCATACCTTTAGTGGTCGCGCTGATTGGCTTGTATTCGATCCCCGAAGTAATCGACATGATCGTCAGAGATAAGGCTGGCCAAGTACCGATGCGCCAGAGGGATAATGCCAACCCCTTTAGCTTTCTTCCAGAAATTTTTCGTCAGAAAGTAAATATTTTACGCTCGAGCTTAATCGGTGTGATAGTCGGTATTATTCCGGGAGTAGGCTGCAGTGTAGGCGGTTTTATCTCTTACGATGCCGCAAAGCGCGCCTCAAAAACACCGGAAAAATTTGGCAAGGGCTCTGCAGAGGGCGTGATCGCCTGTGAAACCGCCAACAACGCGGTCACCGGCGGCACACTCATTCCATTAATGACCTTAGGTATTCCAGGCAACCCGGTCACCGCAGTCTTGCTCGGCGGACTGATGATTCACGGACTGACCCCTGGCGCGGAGTTATTTACTCTTAATGCAGATATTTCATACAGCTTCATCTTAAGCTTATTTGTCGCCAATCTACTGTTTGTTCCGATCGGGCTATTTGTCGCAAAATACTGCGTAAAAGTCACGCTAATCCCGATGCCGGTACTGGCCGCTACGATTGTCGCACTGGCAGTAATTGGCACTTTTTCAATACGAGGCGCGCTGGAAGATGTCGCAATCATGCTCTTTATCGGTGCGATAGGCTTCATTTTACAGCTGTTTGGCGTACCCCGTGCACCGATGGTGCTGGGATTAGTACTAGGTACTTTAGCAGAGGGAGAACTGGCCCGTTCACTGGCAATTGTACACGGTGATTGGTCGGCCTTTGGCATGCAGCTAGTGACCCGCCCTATTTCACTGGTGATCTTAATCTTTTGTATTTTCGCCCTAATCCAAGGCGTGATGCAGCACCGCAAAAAATCCAAATTACTAGAATAACAATTAACCAGCAGAGGAAATCAAATGAAAGCGATTAAAACCATCACCGCCATACTGTTCAGTCTATCGATCACTGCCCTAACCCTAAATACCGGCTATGCAGCTGAAATCAGCGCAGCAAAAATAGCCCCGTTAGATAAAAAAGGTCAGCTTATTCTCAAGGGTAGCGCATTCGCCCCTAACACCTTAGTCACCTTATTGTTCACCACCAAAGATGGTGTACAAAGCGATATTGGCTATGCATTAAAACCTGCTCCTAAAGCTGATGCTCAAGGGAACTGGAGTACCACATGGTCATACGGACGCTTCGTTAAGAAAAAGTTAGTCGCAGCAGGTGACTACCAGCTAACGGCGACCGATGATGACTTCAACACGTTAAGCAGCACCTTGATCACCTTTAGCAAGTAAGCTATTTAAATACCTTTTAACCGATAGATACCTCTGCATAACGTTGCGAGCAAAAATAAGGTAAGACAAAAATCTGCGAGTTTACGGGTGTAAATGAGTATATTGAGTCGATTTTTCACCCCGTATTATTGAGCGTAGTTGTTATCTGAGGTATCAGATAAAAAAGAAGCCTTATGACACAGACTAATACCACTCAACATTTCTGCCCAATACGCCGGGTTGGCAGCGGAGAAAAGCACCATTTTTTTGGCTATTACAACAAAAATGTATGGGACCATAGCGGCCGCTACTTTTTGGCTAATCGCGTCAATATGATGAGTGCCGATCTGACCGGTAGTGAATCTGCTGAAGTCGGCTTCTTTGATTTACAAGATAGTGACCAGTACCACAGCATCGGCACCACCACCACTTGGAATTGGCAGATGGGATGTCAATTACAATGGCTGGAAGGCGCGAATACTGCGCAAATTATTTATAACCAGCGCAGCGCTGACAGCAATAATGATAACCTCTATCCAGATTTTTGCGCCAAGGTTTACGACCTCAACAGTAAAAGCACCCGCACTTTACCGCTACCTGTCTATGTGGTCGCCCCCAACAGTAAATATGCGCTGTGTGTGGATTACTCGCGGTTTCAAGTGACTCATCGCACTATCGGCTACCACGCAAGCGATACGGAGCCAACACTGGAAAATGCACCAGATGATGACGGCATCCACTACATGGATATCAGCACTGGTGAAAATAAGCTGATTATCAGCTTACAGCAACTCAGTGAATTCCAGCACTTGCCCTCCATGGATAACGCCATCCACTGGGCCACTCATTTAGAGATCAATCCAAGCTCTAGCCGGTTTTTGTTTATTCATCGCTGGACTGAGCGCGTCAAAGACGAAACTTGTTTCCTGCATCGCCTCTTCACCGTCAATCCAGATGGGAGCGATTTAAAGCTGCTAGAGTGTACCGACCACCCGATCCCACAACTAATGGAAGGGTTTGACGAGAATGATGTCGGCACCTTTGACTACGAAAAATCTGAGTACCAAATATCCCACCCAGTGTGGAAAAACGACACTGAAATTATCGTCTGGGGCCCGCATCAAGGTAAAATTCACTATCATTTATATCAAGATGAAGATGCTAGCGCAGCAGTGATCGGCGCCGAAGTGCTGACAGAAAATGGGCATATGACCTATAACCGAGATGGCAGTTGGCTACTCTCTGACACTTATCCAGATGAACAGAGCAACGAGCGCTTCTTAATTTTATATAACTCGGCCAGCAAACAGCGCTACAACATTGGCAGCTTTTATACGGACCCAGACTTAGGCAAGGAAAACCGCTGCGATCTGCACCCTAGATGGAGCCCATGTGGCCAGCAAGTGTGTATTGATTCAGTCCATGAATCAATCCGCCAGCGCTACATAATTGACGTCAGTGAACTGGTAAATTGTTAGCTATTATTTAAATAACCTCTGAGCAAATCGCACGCCAGCAGAACTGCGACTTGTTCAGAGATTCTTTAAGTTCAGTAAGCGATCAGCACTGCTGCCAATCGATCGATTCAAACCAATTTACGCCGCAAGATCAGCAGCGATTTTCCGACTAAGACTAGCACTACGGCTCCGACTAATACCGGAGTCAACAGGAAACCCCAACTCTGCCCGGTCAACATGATCAACAGTGGATTGGCTCCCGCTGGAGGGTGAGTCGTTTTAGTCAGCAGCATGGCACTGACCCCCAAGCCGGTGGCCATCGCGAGGCTCAGTGGCGAGACAGCAATTATCTGGGTAAAAAAAACCCCGATAAAAGCGGTAATTAAATGCCCGAAAATTACATTTTTAGGCTGAGCTAGAGGGCTCTCCGGCAAACCGAACACTAGTACCGCTGTCGCTCCAAAAGGGGCCATTAACAGAGCGACCTCAGTGAGTGTAGCATCGAGCAAAGCAAGCAGCCCAATCGCTAAAAAAGCCCCAAATCCGGCCAGTAATGCCAATATAATATTTTTCATCTATGTTATCTAACCCACTAAATTTAGCCAGCGAACATCAAAGTAGACCGTATTGTCTACCTGGATAATAATAGACAAGTCGGTCTACCTCTGTCAAGATTCTTTTATCAGCCCCTAACCGTGGATTAGCATGACCAGTAAACGACAACTACTGATTGATACTGCACTACAGCTCTTTTATGAAAATGGTGTTAACAGCGTCGGTATCAATAAAATATTGAAAGTGTCAGGCATTGCCAAGAAAACCTTGTATCATCACTTTAATGGCAAGGAAGCACTGATACTAGCGGCACTAAGCCAGCGCAATAACAATTTCATACGCTGGCTGGAGTCGCACTTGAAAAATTCGACCACCGACCAACAGTTAATAGAAAATTTGTTTAATGCATTAACCACTTGGTTTACCAACTCGGCAGCTGAGCTAGGGGATTTTAGAGGGTGTTTCTTTATCAATACCTCGGCAGAGTTTTGCGACCCTAGTAGTCAAATCGCTAAGTATTGCCAATTCCATAAGCGGCAAGTGCGCGCAATCATCGGCAAGTACCTATCCTCACCAAATAGCCAGTTACTGGATGCTCTGTGCCTATTAAAAGAGGGGGCGATCACCACCGCGTATGTCACCAATGACCTTGATGCCGCCCAAAAATGCCTGTGGATAACCGCAAAACTTTAGGCCATTGAGCTGCAATTCGTGTCAATGCGTATCTAAAATATATACGTTAAGAAGGAGAGTAATGTTGAGCAAGCTTGCTGCTAATTTATCGATGCTATTCACAGAACAACCATTTTTAGAGCGTTTTGAGGCCGCCGCTAATGCCGGTTTCAATGCGGTCGAGTATCTGTTTCCATATGATTACCCCGCTGCGGTGATCAACCGTAAACTGCTGGAATTTGGCTTGAAGCAAGTGCTGTTTAACGCACCAGCTGGGGACTGGAATGCCGGCGAGCGCGGAATCGCCTGCCTGCCCGGGCGAGAGGTAGAATTCGCCCGGGCCTTTGAATTGGCGTTAAGCTACGCCAAGGTACTCGGCAATCAAAAGATTCATGTGATGGCTGGCATCCTGCCACCTGCAGCGTCCCCGGCGCAGGCGCGAAGTTGCTACATAAGTAATCTACGATACGCGGCGCGGGCGCGAAGTTGCTACATAAGTAATCTACGATACGCGGCGCGGGCGGCGAGCAAAGTTCAGTTACAGGTGCTTATCGAACCAATCAATAACATCGATATGCCCGGCTACTTTCTTAATTTTCAGCGAGAGGCAGTGGATTTAATTGAGGAGATAGCGGAACCCAATGTACGCTTACAGTTTGATTGTTATCACTGTCAGATAATGCAGGGTAATGTGGTCGCTACCTTCAAGCAATTACAGCCTTACATCGGTCATGTACAAATAGCTGGCGTACCCGGTCGCCATGAACCCAACACAGGGGAGTTGAATTACGTATATATTTTGCAGCAACTCGCTAATTCCGGTTATACGGGGCATATCGGCTGCGAATATTTACCACTGAATAGCACTGTACAAGGTTTGAGTTGGATTAATGATTTGAGTCCTGAGTAGTCGTCAGGGACCTCGATCATTTAGGAAGCACAGAAAAGTCCCACATATCCCCTGCACGCCAGGGCCGTGTGTGACTTGTTCAGAGACCCCTTAATAAAACGATTGCACTTCGCTGGTTGTTAAGTATCGCCATTGACCTAATTCAACATCGAGTTGCACTTCACCAATCTTTTCTCGATGGAGCGTTAGCACTCGATTACCCACCGCAGCGAACATCCGTTTAACTTGATGGTACTTGCCTTGAGTAATTGTAAGTAGCACCTCTTGCTCAGTAAGGATCTCTAAATTCGCCGGCAAGGTCAGCTGCGATTCACCTTGTAGTTGAATGCCTTGCGCAAACTTAGAGATTAGCGCATCGCCAGCGTCATCAGCAATGCCGTAAGCTAAACCTACCCGGTAAACTTTTTTACATTGCTTACTGGGCCGCGTTATATTGTAGGTCCAACGCCCGTCATCTGTTATCAATACCATACCGGTCGTATCCGCATCTAAACGCCCCGCTATGTGTAGCTCAGACACTCTATCGACTATTAGTTGATTAAACAAAGATGGATAGCCCTCATCGGCGTTTGAGCTGAGAGTATGACGAGGTTTATGCATGAGGATGTAGCGAAAAGGGCGCAACAGCAAACACTTGCCATGCAGCAAGATACTATTATTTTCATGAACCTGAAATGATTCATCTAAAATAGTGTTAGTCTTGACCGTGCTATTAAGCGGATTTATTACCTGCACTGTGCCGCCGTGTATCTGCATAATTGCTTCGGCTTTGGTTAATTCGGTACTTTTACAAATAAATCTATCTAGACGCATAATCAGTACAATTGGAGTTATTGAAGCAAACTATTATCCCTGACAGGTAGAAATAATCAATAACGGTAGAGATTACTGACAGTTAACTAGCAAGTATTTGAGATACCAAAGGTTAATAACCTTGCTCTGTAATAATCCCCATACTCATAGCGTTCTGCCTAGATTGCTGAATTTTTTAAAATATGTGTAGCCATTATATTAATTAATTGGAGTAAGCATAGTGAATAAATTATCGAGATCACTATTGTGTTGTGGATTGTTGAGTCTCTGCTCTGTAGTAGCGCAAGCCAGAGAATTAAAAGTCGGTGTCGACAGCTATCCCCCTTACTACTTTGAGCAGCAAGGCAAAATGAGGGGAGCTATGATTGAGATTGCTCAACATATTGCAAGTAAGCTTGGGCACACGCTCGTGTTCAAAAAATATCCATGGCCGCGTATTCAGGCTCAGTTGCGCTACGGCGGCATCGATATGGTTATGCTATATTTCAAAACCCAAGAGAGAGATATATATGCAGTGTATACCGATACTCCTCACCTGTATGACTCTAGCTATTTGGTGACTAGAAAAAATGCTGAAGTTGATTATGACGGGGACCTTAGCACCTTGAAAAACTACCGTTTTGGCAATATCAGAGGCTATTCACACGGCATCAAATATGACAGTGATGTAATGCTTTCCAAGCATAAAGCGACCGATGAAAAACAATTAATTCGCATGTTACTCAAAGGGAGAATAGATATAGCAGTGGGTAACAAAGCAGTAATGACCCTACATGCCGAAAGTTATGGAGTACTTAATCAGATAGATTTTCTTAGTCCGGCAATAGATAGGACGCCGGCTTTTTTTGCTTTTTCTAGGCAAGTATCAGATTCAAAGCAACTGGCAGCACAGTTTTCAATAGCCGTTAAGCAGTTGATAGCGACGGAACAATATCAACAAATATTAGAGAAGTATGCCGTTGAATAAATATCTGTTTCCCCTGAAAGACTATGATCAGTAGGTGTTTTTTTAACTGTGTAGGATCAATACCTTATGCTAAGCTTCACTTGGAAATTACTGATTCAGGACTATCGATCGAAAAAATTGTAATGGGTATGATAATCTATCTATTGTAGGCATTGTTCAAGCGATATTTAACATTACTTTTTCCTAAATACTTGTTTAATCACAGAGGATCTATCATGAAAGCGGTGCAAAATTTTTCTTTTAAGGAAAAAATCGCGCGAAAGATACCGTTACAAGCAGCATCTTTTGATATCTGGGATATTAAGTATTGTTTGAAAGATAGCAACGGTGTACGTATTGATAGTAACGTAGAGGCGAGCCTAGATCGTGTCGCCTACGCCCTCGCGGAAGTCGAGGAAGACCAGGAGCTGCGAGTTCACTGGTATAAAAAATTTCTCTGGGCACTGCAGCAAGGTGCGACACCTGCTGGTAGAATTATTTCTAATGCGGGCGCACAACATTATAAACCGGCCACATCGACAATTAATTGTACGGTATCTGATACCTTGCATGACTCGCTGGATGACATTTTAAGCAAGAACCTCCAGGCGGGCCTCACCTTAAAAGCGGGCTGCGGTATCGGTTATGAATTCTCTACTCTCAGACCCAAAGGCGCCTATGTAACAGGCTCAGGAGTAAGCACTTCTGGACCGTTAGCCTTTATGGATATTTTCGATCAGATGTGTTTTGCGATCTTTTCGACTGGGCGACGACGCGGTGCACAGATGGCAACATTTGATATAGGACACCCCGATGTATTAGATTTCATTACCGCTAAACGTGAAGACGCGAGGCTTAGACAGTTTAACTTATCACTATTAATTACCAATCGGTTTATGCAAGCGGTACAAGATGATGATGACTGGCCGCTGGCTTTTCCGCTCAGCACTGCACAGCAAACTGAGGAAGCTATTGATCTTGACGACAGCAACCTGATTATTTGGCGAGACTGGCCAATTACTGAAGGCTATGTTACTAATAATCAAGGATTAGTGGCCTGCAAAATAAGCAAATTCATCAAGGCAAAAAAATTGTGGAATCTCATTATGGCTTCTACTTACGATTTTGCAGAACCCGGTTTTATTTTGATTGATGAAGTCAATTCACTGAATAACAATTGGTTTTGTGAAAACATTCGCGCTACCAACTCCTGTGGTGAACAGCCTTTACCCCCCAGTGGAGCCTGCTTACTAGGTTCGATAAACCTCACTAAATTTGTACTTTATCCCTTTACCGAGAAAGCGTGCTTTGATTGGGACAGATTTAAAGAAACCGTCAGTATCTTTACCCGCATGCTAGATAACGTAATTGAAATTAATGGTTTACCATTAGCGGAACAACGAGCAGAAATGTTGCGAAAGCGGCGTCATGGCATGGGCTATCTAGGGCTTGGGTCAGTGATTACCATGTTGCGAATGCGCTATGGAGATAAGGATTCTGTCATTTTTACCGAGCGAGTAAGTAAAGAATTAGCAATGACGGGCTGGCGTACTGGACTGGCTTTAGCCAAAGAAAAGGGTAGTGCGCCGATCATGGAGGAAGAATTTGTAATCAGTGCAAAGATGCTTCGTCAACGGCCCGCCATACTAGATGATGGCTATCAGCTGGGAGATAAAATCAAAGGCCGAGTGCTGCACGCTAAATACAGTCGATATATGCAGAAAATAGCAGTAGAAGATTCGCAACTGGTCGCAGACTTGGCTGAATTCGGCTGTCGTTTCACCCACCATGGCTCAATAGCTCCAACCGGTACCATCGCACTGTCGCTGGGTAATAATGTCAGTAATGGTATAGAGCCAAGCTTCGCCCATCACTATGCGCGTAATATTACCTGGGAAGGCAAAAAGACTAAGAAAAAAGTTGATGTGTTTTCTTATGAACTGCTCGCGTATCGCGCCTGGGTAAATGATCGGGCGATGCCCGGTAGTATGGATGCGAATACACAGCTGCCAAAATATTTCATAGCGGCAGATGATATACAACCCAACCAACATGTAGATATACAAGCCGCAGCGCAAATATGGATGGACGCATCGATATCAAAAACGATCAATATTGCAACCGATTATCCCTTTGAAAAATTT
Organism: Osedax symbiont Rs1; assembly: GCA_000416275.1. Classification (GTDB taxonomy): domain Bacteria; phylum Pseudomonadota; class Gammaproteobacteria; order Pseudomonadales; family Balneatricaceae; genus Rs1. The sequence goes on along the minus strand of ASZJ01000171.1, from coordinate 541 downwards.
AAGGATATATATCAATATGCGTATCGACAGGGACTGAAAGGCTGCACTACCTTTCGCTTTAACCCGGAAAACTTCCAAGGTGTTTTAGTCACCGAACGGAATTTAGCCAACACCCGCTACCAGTTCACCTTAGAAGATGGCTCTGTAGTCGAATTTAGTGGCGACCAAGATATTGAATACGATGGTGAAACTCACAACGTAGCTAATTTATACGATGCACTTAAAGAGGGCTACTACGGAAAATTGTGATGCAGAGTCTTGGAACGTTCCAACTTACGGCTTAATACCCTAAAATAAGCGACTTCCATACTCTAAAAACCGAGATAGTCCATCACAAGAAGTTTAAAACAAGGGGTAATGCGAAGCAGGCCATATTTGAATATATTGAGCTGTTTTATAACCGTCGGAGAAAACATTCAACCATTGGTTACGTAGCTCTTTTGGTGTGAGCTTACAAGAAGATAGCGTGACTTTTAATGGAAGTCTAAAAGCCTGTTACCAATGGGCTAGGTGTTGTTTTTTTGATAATTCCAAGGCAGGT
>ASZJ01000170.1 GCA_000416275.1 Osedax symbiont Rs1 | reverse complement strand
CCTATGTTAGATAATCTGTATTGATTACCTCATAGATAGGGTGCGCTTAATGGTTGGGGAATTGCTGTTTTTTTCTGCCGCGTAGCGGCTTCGTTCAACAAGAGTACTAAAGTAGTAGCGAAGGCACAAAACGCTTTATCAGCACTGCCAAAGATAATCGAATCATTCACCAAAGCCGGTGAACGCATGCTGGAACAAGCGCCGTTAATCACGAAAGCCCATCGCGTCGAGTCAAAAAATGGCGTATCTGGCAATACAGTAGAAAAGCAGCGGCATTTGATTAGAAAAAACACAAACTGCCGGGTGTGCGACAGCAAAAAACACAAGACACCCATTAGTCGTAACGGCAATTTAAAATACATTCTTTAGGGAGGTAATGATGGGATATAGACAAGATATTCTTAGGGCGGTCGAAGGAGACCCTAGTCACCCTATCCACAACGGAATACAAATGCAAGCGCATCATTTGATATCAAGAAAAGCACTAATAGGTAGTAGCATTGACAAGCAAATAGAAGATTTCAAATATGATATAAATAACGTTGCTAACATCGCCTTAATTCCTTGTACATTACAAGGGGCTTGCCATCTAAACACTCAATTACACCGTGGCAACCACTCATCAGCCCATCAGGACTTGCTTGAAGATAATGGTAATAATGATGTAGATGGTGAACACCCTCCAAGCTACCATGATGAAATACGAGATAGAATAGAGCAAATTAAAGAAGATATTGATGATGGTGATTATTGTGATGGGAATAGATATAAAAAGCTATTAGAAAGGATGGATGAATTAAGTAAGGATATAGCAGAGGATATTAACAGCCATGACCTAGCTTTAACTAACATCTCTAGAAACTTTGGCTCTGGTAGGACTAGTAATGGCAAAGGCTGTTGTGATGCGGATTACATAGTTGATGCAAGAAAATATAGATTTAATGAAGCCTGCTCTAATGAGCAAAACCACTATAAAAACAGAAGAGCAAAAAAACAACAAAAAGAAAATATTGATTTAAAGAAGACAAGTAATTATGAAATACAAGGAGGGCAATAAGTGGAAGGTTTAGATGATAGCTATTATATTATGTCTAGAGATGGCTGTAAGCCTGAAGGAGTTATTTATGCTTCGGGTGATGATAAAACACATGAGTTAAAGTATGGAAGCAGGTACCTCGAGGGCGGCCGTGCGATGTTCTTTCATAATGCTAATGCTGAAGATTGGCGACGTAATGGAATTAAAGAGAATATAGGGGATATCATTTTCCATGGGTCTCATTTTATGATCAAAAAAAAGGTGCGGGATAAGTTATTAAAATACCATATCCACGGCCTACAATATTACCCTGCCGTTTACACTGATATAGAAGGCAATATTCATTATGATTACTTCTTTGTAAATATTTATGCCAAAAAAGACTGGTGCTATATAGAGCGATCGCAACTTGATAAACGAGGACAAAAACGCTTAGATCGTGGGGATAAGCCGGGGGTAGAAACAATAGCATTAGATTTTCATAAAATGCTCTGTGTACCTGAAGAAGAACGTTTAATGTTCCGCATGTCAAATATTGACATGGGTAAACCATTCATTCACAAAAAAGTTAAAGATATCTTTGAAGAATTCAACCTTGTCGATACTCGCTTTTTCAGAGTAGATCAGTGGGCTCGCAATGCACATTTAAGACCAGAGTAACCAAATTACATCTATATACGCCTAAATAATTTTAACGACTTCAACTAAAAGACTAATGAAACCCTGAATTCGTAACTTAACATGTATTAAAAATCAGCTCACGAATTCAGGTAACATCTAATTTCTACGGCAACTCTACTGCAAGGGTGAACAGTACATATAACTCATTTTAGACACTAGACAGCTGATATCAATTACTCTTAAATACTGATTTTTTATCCATGAGCTAGCACATACAATTTTGTACTTGATTCAAAATATATTTGCGACATCGATTGGTTGGAGGTCTTTTTTGGTAGATGTGATTTATAAATATATGCCATACAGAATCAAGTTTTTTGATAATAGATGGCTTCGATTTACCTCTAGATGGGATCTGAATGATCCCTTTGAGGTTCGTCCTTCGTTTTCTCAGGATGCTGAATATGCCCATAAAATAAATGGATATGGAGACTCAGTGGAAGCAGTTGTAAAACAGATGGAAGATAATCAAGAGTTTTTGTTGATGGGAATTGCACATCAGGATTTCGATATGTACGGAATATTATCAATGACAGAAAGAATTGATAATTTATTGATGTGGTCTCATTACGCTGATAGCCATACAGGTTTCGTTATTGGGTTTGACCCGTCACACGATTTCTTTGATGGTACAAAATCCAATAAATAATACGTTAGAAGCGCGGTAAATGAGTATATCGGTGTACTAAAAAAAGTAAGGTACTCCAAAACACGAAAAATAAAAGCTGACAGTTTAGTAAAAAGTCTAGATGAATTTTTTTTCCTTAAATCAAACGATTGGTGGACTGAACGAGAGCACAGGTATGTATTACCAATTGCTGAGGCAGATGAAACCAGAAATGAACCTAATAGCACGATGGCATTTTATCAGATACCAAGTGATGCAATCGTATCCGTTACATTTGGGTTGAAATGTAGTGTACAACAAATCGAAACGGTGAGGGATATATTGAAAAGTAGAAATGAGTATCAGCATATAAAATTGTATCGTTCAAAAATGTGTAACGAGAACTACGATTTAAAAATCGAGCCTATAAATGAATCAGATAACTTATTCATTTCAATTTTGAATAAAATTAAATAGTGACAACCATTACGTATATAAATTTTGACGATTTTTAGTAACCGGGGTTAAAAATATCATTCTTAATATAGAGGAATGAATTAATGGTCATGTGCAATGTTAAGTTAACCGGATAAATTCTCAATGATTTTGTTAGAAATTATCTGTTTTGTAACAAGTTAAAGCCAAAACATACTGTCTAATACTTTCTTGAAAGGCAGTTTTTTGGATAAACAATCAATATTCAACGAAGGAATCACTATGAGCATTAAGGAAGACATACATTCGGCAGGTCAGAATTTACGCACAATAATTATTACAGCAAGAGAAAAAGATGGTTCCATCGAAACAAGAGAAGCGGAACCATATAGTTATCGTGTCACAGCAGGTAGTGAAAAATTCTTCTGTTATGACGTTAACAAAGGTGGAACACGAAACTTACTTGTTTCAAATATTATTTCAGTTGAAGAAACCGAAAACACCTTTCAACCAAGGTGGCCTGTTGAAGTATAGTACCGGAAAAAAGTCCGCATAATATAGATTTTAAATTATATAATGCGGCTACATTTACTAAATTTCCATTTTATTTTGAATGTTTTTAAAATTTATTCTCTGTGTTTCTAAACCCGCCTTTCCAAATTTATATCTAAAATAACTTGAAGTGTGGTCTTCGTGAGTAGAGATAAAAATCTGTCGATCCCTAAATTCATGTCTTAGTAGATCGATAAAACCTGCAACATTAATTTCATCCATTGTCTGTACCGGATCATCAATCAACAATAGTGAATGCTTGGCATACTTATGGTTTAAAGCCATTGTGAACGCAATTACTAATGATGACAATTGCCCTGAGCTCATAGTAAAAATCACATCATGTTCAGCATTAGGAGTATCTTTGAAGGAAATTGATTTTCCATCGGCTTCAATAAATATACCTAAACCATTATGAAAATTTTGAAGTAAACGACCAGAATAGATATGGAATAATATTTCAATGCCTTTACTTATGCTCTCTATATAGTCGTTAATATTACCCGTATATAGATTAATTAGATTTCCGAGATTTTCCCAAATTTTAACCGCATTATCGAATTTTATTTTTTCTTGCTCATAAGCTTCTTCTTTGTCTTTTATATCTTGTAATCTTGATTTTGCATATTGTTGCTGTACATATTTTATTTTTATATCTATTGTTGCAATGTTTAATTTAAGTAATCCGTTTTCATTGTTTTCAAATACCTCACTAAATACATCATCTAGATCTGGAGATAAATTATCGTAAATAACAGGCTTATACAGACAGGGCAAACGCATGAACGTTTATTGATCAATTTCAATCGTGCTTTATGATGATAATATGATCTAATTTTCGTTTATGTATGTCAAAATAAAATTTCTGACATACAGTGTGGCTAAATTTTATACAGAAGTTGAATTTAATCTACTTAATAACATGTGATTTGCTGTACAAAATATGTTCATGCGTTTGCCCTGCTTATACAGAGTCTTAACTTTCTCTATTAATATGTCGGTTTGTATATCTATTAATAAATCAAACGATGGTAAATAGTAACTAGATAAATCTATCTGATATTCATCAAAGGTCATTTTTAATCGGTTTAGCTGATTTATTTGTTTCTCGTCAAGCTTGCATATTGTTGTTTTGTAATCAATTTGAGACTTTCCAACGTTAATTATATCAGTACAAATACTTATAACCGGGGATAGGTATTTGGTTTCAATAGCTTGAATGTTTTTTTGTAAACTTGAGTTGCTAGCCTTAAGAATCGACGCCAATGCTTGTTCTTGTATTTTAAACTGAGTAAGAAGTTCCTCATGACTTAACCAGTCATGCCCACATGTAGGGCATTCGGATTCATTTAAATCAAGCTGTTTGTTATATGTATCATGATCCTCTAAATATTGCGCTCTAGATGATTCAAGTTGAGATAAATGCTGGCTTAACTGATCCGATGATTCTAGTAATGTTTTTAACTCTCCAACCTGTGATTCGAATTCTTCAAATTTGAGATGTTCGGGGAGTTTTTTTCTAATTGATTTTTTTGGAAGTATAAGATTTCTAGCAACTAATTTCACTAATCCAGATTTGGAATTGTCCACATATTGCTTCGCATCTTCACATAAATCAATTTCGATTTGATATTGATCAATGCCGTCAAGGCGGTGGCCAAACTGTAATAAAGGTATAAGCTCCTTAGATTTTAAAGCTAATTTTTTTTTGATATTATCGTTATAACGGTTATTTAAAAAATCATCACAATTTTCTTTTAAATATTTTAAGCGGACTAATATTCCGCTTTCACTAGTCCATTGAGCATATGTACCAGTGCTAAAATCAACGGTTTCGCCATCCCAAGGGAATTTTTTGGTCTCAATTAGGCGGGTATGAGGTATCAAATTAGAGCTATCGGGGAGTGATTCTCTTTTTAAAGAGTTAAGAGCAGTGAGCAAAGTGTCTAATGTGGTTTTCTTAGCTGGTGTTTTTAGTGTTGCAACACTCTTTTTTAGCTTTGTTAATTTTTCTATCTTTTTTCGGTAATCTTCAACATCAAATAGGTGATCAATTTTTTCTTGTTTTGACTCACCTCTGCTTTTAAGCATTGTGGTGTTTTCTTCTTGCTCAATATAGTGGAATAAACCATAGTTTTTTTTGTAGTTACTTCCAAGTAATTTAGATAAATAACGCTCGTCATCTGAAATTTGTTCCCAAACATCACTTTCTAATTCTTTGACATAAAAGTCGAATTTAGCATCCGCAATGCGCTTCGTACTTTCCAGCGTTTCTTTTGTAGCACATCGTTTTATATATTTAACTCCATGGTCTAATTCAATTTCGGCCTCAATGGATAATGAGTCACCGGACTTAGTACCATCATACAGAAGTGGAAAACACCCAATATGTTTTCTTTTATTAGATACAATTGAGTCTAAATCAATATACCTTGTTACTTCTCCCAAAAACAAAAGTTCTAAGGCATCATAAGAATGTTGTTTTACCAAATCCGTTAGGGCCATCAAGTAGAGCCAAATTACAGGGCAAACGCATGAACACTATTTGACCATTTTAAGGCATTGTAATAAATAATCATCATTCAAAACACACAATGTTCTTTTGTTTTTAAGACTTAGTTTTCGTGAAGTGTTTTGTC
>ASZJ01000169.1 GCA_000416275.1 Osedax symbiont Rs1 | reverse complement strand
GGACTATATATTGGATAGAAATTCTGGGATTGGGGATATCCCCCCATTGGCAGAATTAATTCGTCGAGAAGTAGCCGCTGACTAGGGCTTTAATTGGCGTAAGCTATAGTAGATTGCCCCGTGTTATTGAGAAGTTACGTTTTTTTGTCTATAGATTCAACATTCCATAAGCAAATAATATTGGCATTTTTCTCAAAAGCGGGATCTACGCAAACTTTTTTACATTCTGCCATTAGTCCACTCTGTATATTCTTTTCTAAAAGTTGACTTGGAGAACCTTGATAAACTACCCAATAATCTTCCATTGTGGTAGATTTAAATATAGGAATATCACTAGCAGGTAATTTAGAATAGTTAAATATTTCAAAGGTATTTATTATTATTTCAATCATTAATAACTCGCTGGGCTTCTGCTATGGATATGAGTGATACATTTCTAAAACTATTGATTCTGTTCTCGTTTAATTCATCCGAAAATTCATCTTCTAAGTTAAATTCACTTTGGTTACCAACTGCAATATTTGAGAAAATAGATTGACAATTAATATATCGATTAACTAATTTCCCTCCCTCAAACAAGAAATTAACATCATCAGCTATTGATGCCTCGATTATTTCAACACAGAGGTCTTCAGCTTCTTTTTCGTGATGGTGAATTGCAGTAGGGTACAAATATTCATCGTCATTTTTCCAGAAAAATAACGATGGTAATTGTAAGGATTCATCAAATTCAGATTGTGCCAATTGGTCCAATACTTTCAGTAATCCTCTCTTAAAATCATCTCGATTGAATGTATTATCTTTATATTGAGATATGTTATTAAATCCAACTTTCTTATGCGGCACTATTGCTCGGATAAACTTTGTTAACGAACTAGGATTTAGAGCGTTAAATTTAGAAAAATAATAATTTAGCTTAAGTAATGTATTTTCATTGTTGACTCCTAGTCTCTGGCAGTAGTCATGGAAATATGTCCCTGCATCCTTTAACAGCAAATAGTGGAAATAACTCTCATCTTCACCTCTATTATTGAGATTTTCTGTTAATATTTCGAAAAAATTATCAAATACAATATATCTACTGGCTGCGACTTGTCGTTGTACCGCGCCTGGTACTCTATTTTCTTGTATTTCACGGTGCACATCAATAACATGCTTGATAATAATATCTTCTAGAAATTGACGGCTCTTGAGTAAATATTCATTATTAGTGCGGTAAGCATCATTTGGACAAAGTACTTGATAAACTTTATTTATTTGGTGTTCGATAAAAGTATCGACACTCCCAAGGGGGCAGTGGTCAACAGGATTATCGTTAGTATCATAGTATTGGTAAAATGTTACAGGAAAGTAATCGTTCGTAAACGTGTTGGGTATTAATCTCAATGTTAAAGAAACATGAAAGAACGCTTCAGAATCGAACTGAAGATTAGCTTTAACTCGAAGTTTTTCAACATCGGGCCGATAGTCTGAGAATAAACGATCTTTTCTCGCTTTTACTTGATGTAATGATTTACAAGTATTATCAGTATTTAAAATTGCAAAATCTTCAATGCTTTCAATTTGTAATTTAAGCGTTCGGCTTTCTGTCGGTTGCCGTTCAATTAATTTAAGGCAATGTAACAGTGATATTTTTCCTTGATAGATGTACCCGCTATAGCTTGTTATTGCTGTATGAGGAGCATCTTGTTCAATCTCATTCAACTGTTCATCCATGTTTTCATTGCTCCTACTATTATTGATATTGTAACCATTTGATTTTATTATAAAGTGTCAGATTTTTAACCGACTCGAAACTGTTCGGCAAGCTCACTTATACCAAGCCCGCTTTTTTTAGTGACTCGCAGTTGAACAGGTATTCGTTCTTTCATCGCTTCCACATGACTAATTACACCAATCATCTTGCCTGTCGAATTTAGGTTATCTAGCGCATCCAGTGCTATATCTAAGGTTTCACTATCTAATGTGCCAAAGCCTTCATCGAGGAATAGCGAGTCTATACTGGTTTTGTGGCTGACTAGATCAGATAAAGCCAGTGCTAAAGCAAGACTGACCAGGAAGCTTTCACCACCAGAGAGGGTCTTAGTGTCTCGCTCTAAATCACCTTGCCAAGTGTCCATCACACTTAGCTCTAACCCTTCGCTTTGCTTTCGCTTAAGCAGATAACGCGCATGAAGTCGTTCCAGTTGTTTGTTGGCCAGATAAACTAGATTATCTAGGGTTAAGCCTTGGGCGAACTTCCGAAATTTATCGCCTTTCTGAGAACCGATTAATGAATGTAAATATTGGATGTCATCGTATTGGCTACTGAACTGTTCTATTTCATCGAATAAGGCTTGCTGACTCTTTCTGCGCTCTTGATCTGAGCTTTGTTCGTTAGTAATTTCGCCATGTCGTTTCGACAGTTTTTCTAGTGCGAAACCCAAGGTTTCTATTTCAGAATCAACTTCTGATTTCGGTTGCTTAAACCAGTCCAGGGCATATTCATGAGCCTGAATTTCAGCTAAATTTCTCGTTGCACTTTTTTGTAGTGCTTCGGCTTGATCAATTTCACTGGCAAGTTTCTGCTTTTGTGTGTGTAGAATTTCACGCTCAGAGTCAGGTATTAACGCAATTTTGAATTCTTCTTGATTTGAAAATGGACTCGCTTGCAAGGCAGCCTTCCAATCTATTTCACGCTGTTGCTCACTTTCTTTTTGTTCTTCAATTAAAGCTTGTGTACTCGCTACCTCCGCAAGAATTGCTCGATAATCGCCACTAAGCTGATGCGCAATGCTATTTAATTCGCTGTTTTTTATTTCAGAGGTTTCTAGCATTTTTTGACTATATTCACGCTCATCTTTGACGTTCCTATCACCGAATAAAACCTTACGGTTTTCAACTATTCTATTGAGTAATTGAGATGATTCATTGTATTCATTACGTGATAAAACTAGTTGCTTGTCGAGTTTTTCTAAATTTATTTTCTCAGTTTTCTGTTCTGCGGTAAGCAGACTTAAACTCCTATCAAGATTCTCTTTTTTATTGCTATTTTGTTCCCATAAATCAGCGTCATTATGTTTCAAGTCAAGCCAAATTTGTAGTTGCTCTGATTCAGGTAGCTGGTATCCATGGCTTGCTAGTTGTGAATATAGCGCCTCTTCATGTGATTTAATGGCATTAAAACGCTGCGTTTTATCTTGATTAAGCTGAGCTAAATTACTTGAATTACTTTCTATACTTTGAGCATTCAGTTTCAGCGCAGATTGATAACTCTCCACTTTCCGGTATTGCTGGTCAAAAATTGATTTTGTTTTGACCGCCTGTTTATCAAATATTTTTAAATCTGCAATTTTTTTAGATAGCTCTTCAAACGCTTGATGATGTTCTGTCTCGTAATTATTTAAGCTTGCAGCATCATCGATGGCGAAGGTGACGTGAAGTTCGTTGGATGCCGTTACCCACTGCTGTTTTAATGCAGCTTGCTCCGTTACAAGAATACTTAGCCGTTGTTGGACTTCTTCGATGTGACGATTGGTAGAGGCTAGAGATGTGCTATTCGCTTGACCATTTTCTTTAATTAATGCCAATTCTTGTTCCGCTTGTGTTCTCTCTTGGATTGTTTGCGAAACATCTACAACATCAGTTTGTAGCTTAGGATGTTCAACTGAACCACAAAGAGGACAATCTTCGCCTGATTTAAGCTCTACTCGGTACTGTGCCAAATGTTCTTCTTGAGTTACTAACTTACCTAGAGCCGAAATTAATTGCTCTTGCTTCTTATATTGCGCAAGCAACTGTTCACGCTTACTTTTAAAATTCTGTCGGTTCAGCTCTTGTTGTTTTTTTGTCTCTATTTTTTCTAGGTGTTCGTTGGTGAGTTTTACCCACTGTTTATGATGTTCTGTGAGTTGAAGCCGTATCGCATGAGTGTTATTGAGTTGTTCTCGGTGTATATCTAAGGATTCAATATCACCATTGCTTTGTCCCTTAGTAAAGGTTTCTTGGGCTTGCTGCCATTCGTGCTTGGCCTTATCGCTGTCAATGATCGCATTCTCTAATGACTGCTTTGCTTCTTCATTGATTTTTTGTTCGTTAGCTAACTGCTGCTGTTGTGCTTTCTCTTTTTTCTCTAGTACTATTAGCGCAAGCTTTTCAACTTGAATCTGCTTAGATTGTTGCTGCCATTGTCCTAGAAATTGTTTGAGTGATAGGTCTGAATTGTGTTGCTGGATATATAGCTTTGAAATTTCCAGTTCTTCATTTTGAGTTTCAATATTAGTATTTAACGATTGGAGTTTCTCAGTAGTGGTTTTCTGTATTCGTTCTGCTTCTTCAACAAGAGTATTTTTATCAGTAAGTTTGTTCTGTTGACTATCGATTTGATGATCTAAAGGTAGTATTTTCTCATTGATTAGTAGTTCTAGGTCACTCTGCGCTTGCTTCCCTTTGGAGAAAGCCTCTTCTTGGTTTTTAACTTTTTGGGTGGCGTCATCTAACTTATTTTTCGTTTCTTGTTCATTGGCTCGTTTAGTTATGATTAAAGCTTGTGACTGAGCTATTTGATTGATAGAGGCTTGCCATAATTCGAAGGGAGTTCTTAGCTTATCGGCCGGTTCGCTTCGCTGTAAACGCAGCAAATTTGGTTGTGCCAACTGCTTCCGTTCTTTAGCTGTCGCTAGTTGTTTGTCATTATTGGTCTTATCCGCTTGAGCTTTTTCATAACTTTCCCACCAAGCACTATGTGCGTTCAACCGAGATTGTTTCGTTTTTTGGCCCTCTTGATCTTTATTCAGCTGTCCTAATTCTTCTATTAATGCCTGTTTCTGTTCTTCACTTAGTAGTTGTACTCCTTTGGCCTGAGCTTCTAATTCACTCAGCTTTTGTTTGGCCAGAGAGTAGTGTTCATGAACCTTTTCAGAGATAAGGCCATAAATTTCAGTGCCGGTTAATTCTTCGAGCAGCTCGGCTCTTTCATTTTCTTTCGCATTAAGAAAGGCCGCAAACTCCCCTTGGGATAGCATCATAGATTTTGTAAAACGGGAAAAATCTAACCCAGTTATACGTTCTATATCATCGCTTTTTTGTTTGATTTGAGAGGCCAAAATTTTTCCAGTTGCTACCTCCGCTAACTGAACTTCAGCTTGTTGTAGATTGCCGTCAACCTTACCCCTTGAACGACGCATGCTCCAAAAAGCACGGTACGCTACACCTTTAACTTCAAACTGCACTTCAGCGGCACACTCGGCGGTTCCTCTGGTCATTATTTCATTACTTGAGGTAGTGATTTGACCTAAGCGAGGAGTCTGGTGATATAGCGCTAAACAAATAGCATCCAGTAAGGTGGTTTTCCCTGAGCCAGTGGGACCGGTGATTGCGAATAATCCGGTGTCAGCAAAAGGAGCTTGCGTAAAATCAATTTTCCATTCACCTTGGAGCGAGTTCAAGTTTTTAAATTGCAGGCTTAAAATTTTCATGAGTTTTCTTCCCGGTGCTCAACCTCAGATACTATTTTTCGAAACTGCTCCTGGATTCGTTCTAGGCGGGCCTGCTCTTCTTTGCCTTCAAAAACTTCTAGATCTAAACGCTTTTTAAATACGTCGAAAGGCGTGAGTTCAGAAAGACTCTCTTTCTCTATTTGAGTTAGCGATTGATGCTTTCGCTTGCGCAACCGACGAAGCTGAAGGACTTCGACATTGAGTCCTTCAATCATCGTTTGAATCCGCTGCTGAAGATCTGAGAGGTAATCTTGAATTTCAATTTCAATACAAAGCCAAGTTGGCTTTTTACTCAAAAAGTTTTCTGGATTCTTCAACTGTGCTTCGATTGAGCTTAGATCACCTTTAAGTGTAAGCATCGGTTGAAAACGAGGTATTTCAATAGGATTTATAGTGAGAAGTTTATCTTGACTGAATTCGACTATCACCACCTGTTTTGGTGATTTCAACTCATCGAAACTCATCGGTATTGGAGACCCGCTGTAACGAATATGTTCAGACTTGGCGACGATTTGTGACCGGTGAATATGACCCAGCGCGATGTAATCGGCAGGGGGAAACCCATCCGCAGCAAAGCCATCTAATGTGCCTATGTAGATATCCCGCACTGAGTCCGATTGGCTAACTCCTAAAGCCGTCAAATGGCCTGTGGCAATAATCGGTACCTTAATGTTTTTTAGTTCTCGCAGCGCTACTGCGGCTAAATAAATTTCGTTGTAGTGCTGTTTTATTGCTTCTCCTAAAGCTTGCCGTTTATGTAACCCTGACTCACCAGCACTACTAGTCATAACATCGCGTGGTCGAATGAACGGAATTGCACATAAAATGGCTCCGGTATCACCGTGACTATTTTTAAGTTCAATAATTTGTTCACTGGGAGTTTTCGCTGTATTTGCAATTACATGGGTATTTAGGCAAGACAATAATTCTTTAGATTCATTAAGAGTTGATACTGAATCATGATTACCGCCGAGAACCACTAATGTGCAACCAAGCTGGCTTATATCGACGACAAACTGGTTGTATAATTCTCGGGCATAACTGGGGGGAGTTCCCGTATCAAAAATATCACCAGCTATGATAACGGCATCAATCTCATTCGATGATATTTGCTTTAGCAGCCATTTGAAAAATTCTTGGTGTTCTTCTTTGCGACTTTTAGTAAAAAAGTTCTGACCTAAATGCCAATCTGAAGTATGAATAATTTTCATCTTAATCATCCGTAATTTAATTATGTGGATGATGTTATCACGGGGCTATAAGACAAGGGCACGTTTACATAAAAAATTGTATTTAGAACATAAAACTACCCTTGAAAAGTAACACTATTTACTGAGAGAAAGCTTTCGTACATGGCGTATTGAAAGAGTAAAGAAAGAAAGCGCTATTTACCATTAAAAGCTTAGGCGATAGCCAATACACCAAAGACGCCTGCAGCAACAAAAAGGCGCCATTAAATGCAAAGCCATGTTCACCAAACTTAAAGCTCAACAAATACCTAAAAGTAAAGCCAGCGCCGACCGCCTAACCGTGGTGTTTTCGGATGCGTGGCCCGTATCGCCAACGTGCATCAGCAGGGGCTAAGTGATCAAGCACACAAGAACTGCCACGACATTCTCTACAAAAAACGTCAGTTATTGGATTTCACGGATCGTGATAAAGATTTGATTATGATCAAAATAAAGAACAGGCACTTTTTATCACTGGCAAATCAGCCAATTATTGTAAGAAATGACCTTAAATATTAAAAAAGACATCCGTTAAGGGATTATATTTTGCTGAAAGGATTCTAGCTCAAACAATAAGCCACCAACCACCAAATACTACACTACGAAGCCGCCANNCCCCTTTATTGTCGCCGCCGCTATTGACTGAATTGCCGAAGCGGAGCGACAGGACGTCGCGCAGAGTGAGTGAGACAGGGATGTCTCTACGAACGGCCGGTAATTCAGGCAATAGTGGTGGAGTCTGTCGACAATTACGAGTGAGCTTTTTGTGTTCAGGACGAACGGTATGTAGCGGTGCCATGGATGGCAAAGAGCTTGCTTTGCTTACTTTCATTTTGCCTACACGGATGTAGGTAAGGGGCGTGAGCAGGACGCGGAAGCTTTGCTCATCAAAAGAAAGTCAGTCGCCACCGGCGAAATTCTTGTAAGAATTTGACCTTAAACATTAAAAAACACATCAGTTAAGGGGTTATATTTTGCTGAAAGGACTCTAGCTCAAACAATAAGCCACAACACTCCAATCACTACACTACGAAGCCGTCAACCCCCTTTATTGTCGCCGCCGCTATTGACTGAATTGCCGAAGCGGAGCGACAGGACGTCGCGCAGAGTGAGTGAGACAGGGATGTCTCTACGAACGGCCGGAAATTCAGACAATAGTGGTGGAGTCTGTCGACAATTACGGGTGAGCTTTTGCTTTGCTTACTTTCATTTTGCTCATCAAAAGAAAGTCAGTCGCCACTGGCGAAATTCTTGTAAGAACTTGACCTTAAACATTAAAAAAGTAATCAGTTAAATGGTTTGATCTTACTAACAGTAGTATGGATCTAAACAAGAACCAACAGCCATATATGAATTTTTAAAAAACAGAAAAAAAAGTAAGATTAATTTCAAATAAACATTGAAATTATGATTATAAAACAAAGAGATAAAAATATTGGAAGCAGCTCCGCCAGCCACATCCCGGCACACGAAGTAGTCGCTGTGGCTGCTCCCTTCCAGGCCTGACCAGGTTCACGACAAATCGTTGCGAGAGGACCGACAGAGCTACCATAGCTAAGCGATTTCTGCTTATTCTCGATTGAGAGCGCGCAGTATACCAGTCTGTTTGAATAATGCAAAAACTATTCTAGTTAGTTTTCATCTACTGGCAAATACTGACTGTGAACAGCTAAATCACTTAATTTAGGCCCCCTAAATCCCGCTGCTCTACTATGACAAACACCCAGCTCAATTGATTGATCGGCACTCGATACACACTGTTTATCGATAATAACGATCTAGTGTGGCTAGCGCTTGGCTATTGGCAGGCGTCAGCTTTAAACAACACCGCGCAGCGACTTGGAGACGATTATTTCTCTGAGCCAACGATGCAGCGGATCTTGGTGGAACCTTGCATGCCAATATAGATAAAAATTTACCGACGGCCTAAGTAGCTCTTTCGGCAGCGGCTTTTGCACGACATCCCTCTCTTTGACGATGTCACTGATTAGCTCTATTGGCAGCATAAATAGGATGTTGGTTTTTTCGCAGTAATCAACCACCGATCTAATCTCGGAAATTTTTAACACGACATTGCGTTTAAGGCCGATATTTGCCAGGTAGCTATCTAAAAAAGCGGGGCCTTTACCGGTGATCGACACGTAGCCATGCGCCGCTTGCAAGTATTGCTGTAAGTTGATGGTTTGCGCCGCTAGCGGGTTTTGTTTGCCCATTAGAATCATCAGTTCAGAGCTGCCTAACTTATATGAGTGCAGGTGCTGCAAATTTTTTGTCGGCTCAATACCTGAAACCAAAAAATCGACTTGCCCTTTTGCCAGCTGCGCGAAGTAATCTGCGGGAATTGTCGATACTTCAATTTTAACCGACGGCGCTTGCGCTAAGATGGTCTGCATGAATACCGGCATGTCGATCCATGCGGCTAAATCGGTCCCGGCAAAGCGGATCACCGAGCGCGCGGTATAAGGATCAAACTCTGGCTCTTGGATTAAGTTGGAGATGCTCTGTAAGGTCACCGCCAATTCTGTAGACAAGCTAAGTGCCCGTCTAGAGAGGCTGTAACCGGTTGCTCCTTTGACCAAAAGTGGATCGTTAAATAAGACTCTTAGCCTCTGTAAAGCTCTACTCACCGCTGATTGGCTCATATTTAACCGATCTGCAGCTCTAGTGACGTGCTGTTCTTCTATTAATATTTGTAGCACTGTTAACAAATTTAAATCTATCGATCGCAAATTCACCTGACGCATGTCAATCATCACCTTTATGCATTGGACGCTTAGATAATATAAGTTTACATTGTATTTATCTAGCAGTTAGTCGGGCTTGAGCTTTCGCTGTAAAAAAGGCAGCTTTGAGACAGATTTGCTGTTCTTTTGCAACCAATCAGCTATTTTACTAGGAGGCACGCGATCAACTGCTTGGCTTTAGTCTAGTTTAACTCTGCCCGAAAACTTAACGTGTCTGTTTGCGCTTTAAACTGGAACTTTCAGCACTGCTGCAGATCCGAATTATTGACACACGCTATAGCACCGACAAGAGACTGAGTGAGCCGGCACGCAATCGTTAATTGCAGCTTATAAGCGCTGTTATCCTCCGGTGCTGGGGGTAGAGCAGAAATAACCCTTAATATTTAACATTTGGTATTTATGAGTTTGATTAAACATTTAAAAAATAGTGATCGTCAATTTGGCTGGGTGATGATCATCATGCACTGGTTTCTGGTCTTGCCTATTTTGGGCTTATTTGGGCTGGGCTTATATATGATGGACTTAAGTTATTATGATCCGCTCTACACCCTCGCGCCACAGATTCATGAGGCGATCGGTATGCTAATCCTGCTGCTGATGGTGTTCCGTCTGCTGTGGAAGCTTTCTAACCTCACGCCCAAGCCACCAGCTACCAATAGCCGCCTGGTCAATATTGCCAGTCACATTGCCCATAATTTTCTTTATCTAATTATATTTAGCGTTTTAATCTCCGGCCTGCTGATCTCTTTTGCAGGGGGGCAAGGAATTCAGGTTTTCGACTGGTTTGTCGTTATCGGCCCGCCGGAATTATTTGATAATCAGGCAACTTTAGCCGGTGATATTCACTATGCAGCCGCGATTGGTTTAATCGCTCTCGTGGTTTTACACACTTTAGCGGCACTAAAACATCACTTTATAGACAAAGACACAACCCTCAACAATATGTTGGGGATCAAGGAGAAACAATGAATACACTCATTAAAAGTACTTTACTAGCGGCGGTTATTGCCACTAGTGCCTCTGTGACTGCCGCTACTTATGTTATCGACGATGCAAAAGCTGGCGCGCACTCACAGATTGACGTCAAGGTTAAGCACATCGGTATCAGCTGGGTTAAAGGACGTTTTAATAATTTCGAAGGGACTTTTGAGTACGATAAAAGCAAGCCTAACGCCTCTAGTGTACAAGTATCTATAGATACCCAGAGCTTTGACTCCAACCATGCTAAGCGCGATAAGCATGTGATGAGCGGCGACTTTTTAGACGCTGGCAAATACCCAACCACCACTTTCAAAAGCACTAGTATTAAAAGTACTGGAGAAGGTAAGGTCAGTGTAACGGGTGATTTGAATTTACACGGCGTCACTAAGTCGATCACTTTCGATGCCGTATTAATCGGTGAAGGAGATTCTCCTTGGGGCGATTACCGCGCGGGCTTTGAAGGCTCCGTTGACTTAAAATTAAGCGATTTCAATATTAGCGGCAAGAAAATTGGCGTCGATGATTTCACCATGAATATGTACTTTGAAGGTAAAACTAGTAAGTAATATTCGCTTTTGCTAAGCAGCTTTAACCGACAGTGCAGCTCTATAGACTCATCTACTGAGCTGCATTTTTTAGTGGCGACTAGCTAGTTCCCATCCAGAAACGATGAGCTACTACGACAGCCCCACTATTCCAATCTAATCACCACTAGCTATAGTTATTTGGAACAACCAAACGCCCATATCTAGTGTCGCTCATCTTGAACTATTGGATCGGCCTCGCTACGCCCCTGTTTCTGGATGAGAACTAACAACAACTCCCCCCTCACCCTCAAAAAGCTACCCTAGCTATTGATGCTTAGCCCGAAAGACTCAGAAACCTCTCAATAACTTCTGAACAAAAGCACCGTTTTTTTTAAGTGCTCTAGATCAGATTGAGGTAGACTGCGCCATTCATTCAGCTAACTAGTTGTTAAGGGTTAACATGCTATACGTACTACCAGATTCTGCCGGCGATATTTTAGTCGTCCAAGCCACCGAGACTCTCAGTCAATCGGACTATTTAGATGTTTTCACTGCGCAAATCAATAAACAATTAAAAAAAGACCACCGTCTGAGAGTATTGATTTACTGTGACCATAACCTGACACAAATCGAGTTAGCATCGAATTGGCAACCGAATAAATTATGCGCCTCGATTGATGTCGACATTGCCAGAATAGCGATTGTATCCAGTGGCGCATGGCTAGATTGGTGCACTGATTTTAACAGTGAAAAGGTACGACATTTTACCGTCACTGAATTTTTAACCGCCTTACACTGGTGCGATGAGCAGCAAGTATAAACTGCGGCCTAGCGCTTAAGCAGCAGTCAGGCCTCGAGTTTAGATCTCTATTGAGTCATGAACCCAGCAAAAGCTACGCAGTGTCTACAGCTTTAGTTTTCAGCGCAAACTTATCACATTCTCTAAAAACGTGTTGGGCGCAGTTTTCGCAAATGCTCTGATTCAAGCTTGGAAATATTTTGGCTATCGCCTCTTTTTTACTGTCAAAAAACTGCGATTCAGCGATGGCGGGGATCAGCCCAAATTTAGTGGCCCTGACTTTGACACTGTGCTTCATAGCAAAAAAGTACAGCCCGCCGCCTTTGGCTTTTAATTTTTTATCTAGGCTTATTAGCAGATCGGTACCACTTAGGTCTATAAAGTTGATTCCGCCGCAAATAATTAAAATCTGGCTGACTTCTGGCTGGGTTAAAATGTTTTCTATTCTATTTTGAATGTGATTGACCGAGCCGAAATATATCGACATATCGACCCTCAGCACTTTTAACTGCGGGCAGTGCATATCTGTATCGTCGCTCGATTCAACAAACCTGTGCTGCTCAACATTTAATGACATTTCAGTAATTTCAGGGGTTGAGGTCTTCGCCAAAAATAAAATCAGCGACATCATTACCCCTAGATATATAGCGAACTCCAACTCTAGAAACAGCGTAGAAAAGAAGGTGATGAGCAGCACCGATGACTCTGCTTTACTGGTGCGCAGAATTTTCTTGATGTGCACGAAGTCAATTAAGTTATAGGCGACTAATAGAATCACCCCAGCCATGGCGGCAACCGGTAGATAGGCTGTTAACGGCGCAATCAGCAAGACGATAACCACCAAGATTAAGGCGGCGAAAATTGCCGACAAACCTGACTTGGCCCCCGCCGAATAATTCACCCCTGAGCGGGTAAATGATCCCGACCCCGCATAGCAAGAGAAGAAGCTGCCGACGATATTAGACAGTCCCTGGCCCAAAAATTCTTGGTTAGGATAAATTCTCTGTTGAGATTTAATGGCTATAGCGCGACTTATTGAAACCGCCTCTATCAGCCCTAACAAAGCGATCGCAAATGCTTCAGGAGCCAGTAGCTGTATCGTAGATAGGGATAGATCAGGCATGGAAAAAGGCGGCAGGGTCGCCGGGATTTCGCCGACTAACTCAATACCGGATTTGTCGCCAATCAGCAGTGCTATCAAACTACCTGCAACCATAGCAATCAGTAAGTTTGGCCAGCTAGGTTTTAGGTATTTAACCAGTATAGCCACCAGCGCGGTACTGATGCCGACCATGAAAACAGCTCCATTTAACAGTTCATAATGGCTAAACATCGCCAGCCAACTCTGGATAAAGGACAGACCTTGTTCAGCGGGGATGCCGCTAATATGCCTCATTTGACTGGTGGCAATCAAAATCGCGGCACCGGCAGTAAAGCCAATCACCACAGTGTGTGACACAAAATCCACCAGTTTTCCCAACCTCGCTAAACCAAACCCCAGCTGGTAGATTCCAGCGAGTAAAGTCAAGGTGAGCGCCATCGATACGAACTCAGGGCTACCAGGTTCGGCATAACCGCTAATAGAGGAGAAAACCACAATCGATATTGCGGTGGTCGGCCCGGATATTAAATGTCTAGATGAGCCAAATAAAGCGGCGATAATCGGCGTAACCATCGCCGTGTAAAGTCCATATTCAGGGGGCAAGCCGGCGATCGTCGCAAAGGCAACCCCCTGCGGCAATACGATAACTGCCCCAGTGAGACCGGCAATAAAATCCGCTTTTATATCACTAAGTGTTAAATATTTAAGCCAAACTAAAAATGGAAAAAACCGGTTGTTCATAAAGTACCAAAATACAATTCAAGAGTGTCTAAAAGTAAAAACCATTAACTGAGATTAAGCTTCTAGCTTGTAGCGTGTAACTCATTCAAACAGCTTTAGTGCCAATACTAAACTGGCCATTGTCATTAAACTGAATAACTTCGTTTCTACGCTTACCTATCAGGATAGGTCCATTATCGAGAAATAAAAAGTTTTTCCAGTGGCTACAAAACACCCCCCAAGTGGTCTCGATTATATTATCAGCGTGATAGCAGAAATAGACTATGCTGTTTTGCTCCCAGTCAATATGGTTCTGAATCAACTTGGGGAGCTGCGCATCAACCGCATCCCAAGCGGACTGCCACTCTCCTGTCTTCTGCCAAGTGCTGTGCTTGATCGGCCAATCATGTTTTACGAACAGCTCTGGATGATTAACATTTTCACTGATTAAGCGATGCCATAATTGGTTGGCATCTTGTTCTGCCAGCGGCTTAATCAATGCCAGACTGGCCTCTTCAATCAATAAATCTTTGTGCTTAAAGAACCAAGAATAACGGTATTGTTCTAAAGGTAAGTATTCCATTTATGGTGTTCCAATAATTTTAGAGACTGCGTCTGGATGCAAAGAAGTCACGGATGCAGGTAATATTTAGTCTGATAATATCATTGAATCGCCACTCTCACGTGATTAATAAGCGGCAATTGGAGCGATACTCGGCAATTCAATACTTTCAGCTCTGTATTAGGGCCGCGAGCCATTGCTGTTCACTTCCACCAGCAGATTGAACGATGTACAGATTGCACCAGCAAAGCTTTGCCACACAGCATTTATTGACGCTCGACAACCACCCTTTACTTTTTCAAGCACGCTGCAATCACGCTGCAATTTAGGTTTCAGACCAAAGGTGATCGCTCGACTAAAAACAGACTAATCGACGCCAATCAAGCCTCTAGCATTAAATACTTGCAAGAGCTTTGGGTATTTAGTCTAACATCAGGCATAATAGCGCTCATGATAAAGCCCAAAAGACCTTCAAAATCTGAAATCAGACAATCTCTTAATGATCAGATGGATAAATTTCTCCAACAGGGAGGTGAAATTCAACAATATGATCAGGGAGACAGCTCTTTAGTCGATGGCAGATATGATCGCAACCAATTTGTCTACGGCTTGCCTAAACAAGTCCGCACCCCTGTGGCTGATACGTTGAGTGCCATCAATCAACGAAAGTCATCTAAAAGTAGTGTTATTTTAACCACTCGAAGACTGCGTAAAGTGAAGAAAGTCATTTATGATGATTTCGGAGAACCTTTAAGAGAAATCTGGGTCGAAGAATAAATCGGCAGGTCTCGCTATCTATTTAACTCCCCCCTTACTTGTGCTAAAAAGATTGTTTTCAGTCAAATTTAATAAATTTTTTATTATTTAATTTCCCTTTTTAAGAAAAATCGCGCTATAGTAAATTCACCAGTTGAAACTGGGAGAAAAATTTCAACACACTAATTTCAACATCTATCTGCCTATGGAGGAACAAGATAGCCTTACAGCCAAATACCCTATACGGCTCACTGCAAATTAAACGGAACATCTATAAATCAAACACTTGAAACTAGATTTCAAAGCTAGATTTAAATGTCCAGAAAAATACAGACAGTAAGGAATAACAAATGATCATAAATATTACCCATCGTCACGACAAAGTATCTCAATCTGTAAAAGATAAAATCGAAAGCTGGTTGCAGCATAGCCAGGAACGATATGACATTATTAACAGTGCTCAAGTCACCATAGAATCCACTGAGCGAGGCGAGGAAATAGAAGCGACATTGCATACCAATGGTAAAGAAATATATGCAAAAACCAGTGCCGCGAACCTCTTTGCCGCGATTGATTCGCTGACCGATAAAATTGATCGACAATTGGCTAAAGCTAAAGACAAGATGAATGCCAAAAAAGGCGGTCCCAGACATTTAGAGCCAATGCCTGACACTGTTGACGATCAAGAACTAGAAGACGCTGAGTACCAAGCTTAAGCCCTTCTCTCCCGAAACTTAGTCTCTTATTTAAGCTTCGGGAGTATCAGCAAAACTCTTCTGTACAGCTCCCCCTTACTAACCACTATATTTTATACCACCAAATCAATCATTCTATTTTACTCTACAGCACACTCAAACGACCAGTTTTAGCGAGTAAATTTTATTGACAAAATCGGCTTAAACCCCTATCCTGCAACAACAATATTGATAATGATTATTGTTTAGATGAATTATTTTTGAGGTTAGAATTTCAAGTGAGCATAGCACTTTTCTTCGGTACTACGACCGGTAATACAGGCGATATTGCAGAGAAAGTTCAGCAACATATCGAAAACGTAGAACTTTTTGATGTAGCAGACTCTCCTCTGGACATTATCGAGAACTATCAACAACTGATTTTTGCCATTCCAACCTGGGATTATGGTGAAGTCCAGGAAGACTGGGAAGAAGTTTGGGACGATGTTGATAAGATTGATTTTTCCGATAAGACCGTTGCTTTTATTGGTCTTGGTGATCAATACGGTTACGCGGAATGGTTCCTAGATGCCATGGGTATGTTACACGATAAAATGGTAGCTAAAGGTGCGACTGTGGTAGGTCACTGGCCCACTAAAGGCTATGAGTTTGACGAATCTAAAGCACTGACCCCCGATAAAGACTTTTTCGTCGGACTTGCGATAGATGATGACTGTCAAAACGAGCTCAGCGATGAAAGAATCGAACAGTGGTGCCAGCAGGTTAGCTTAGAATTCGCTTAAATCCGCTAATTTGATACTAAGCTCATAGATTAGTTGAGCTTAGTTAGTCACTCACTTTAATAACACGTGTGTTGCTAGCAACTCCTATTGCAGCAGAGCTTCTGGCCTCGCACCATCCAATCCTTCTCTCTGCAACAACTCCACTTATAGGCAATTCCTATACTTAACAAATAGTTATCTAATTAATTTTCTGTTTAGAAAAACCCTCCTTTGAAAACAATTTTATGACTAAAACTACTTCCATAATTTCTAGAACTAACTTACAGTCGTAGCATAATAAAATTTGTTGGAGCCGCTATGTTCAGATTTTTGAGTATTATTTTATTTGCTGCAATTGTCGCTGTAGGCTATTGGTTTATATCATCAGATGCGCTACTCGATTTCACCCGCACCGAGAGTCCACGGACTGATACTAAAATCACCTCTGCTGAAATTTCTTTAACCAATCAAAAGACACCAGTAACTCTTAGCCCTGCCAGGGCTAGTACTGAAAAGGCCAGTATTGAAAACACTAGCACTGCAGACACTACTCAAGTTGCTATTGAGAAATCATTAACACTGCCTGTTTTAAGCCCACTGCAAGAGCAACAGGCCCAAGCGCATGTAGACAGCATTACCTCCTCGGCACAACAACCTATTCAGATAACCTCTGCCGATCACTTTGTAACCCTAGATCAGTTACTCACCTTGCCTGAGACTGATGCTATTAGCATCAATCTCAAAAATAGCGATGCCACCTTAGTATCCGCTCAACAGCCGCTAAGCGCCCAACTGAACAGCGTTGCCGCGAATGCCCAAAATGCTGCAGCAGCTCAAAGCTTCGCTGTTAACTTACCTGTTTTTAAAAAGGAGACCAACAATCCCTCCAATGCGAGCCAGCAGTACAGCGTTGAAAAAACTACCGCACCCCAATTGATCACCCAATCAGCGCCAACTACAACCCTAGCAGTAAAGTCCGACAACACTAATCAACTGAATAATGCTGCCAATTTAGTGGCCACAGCTAGTGCGGCTCCTAGTACCTCAGCTAAATCCTTTAAAACTTTCAGCGTCACAGACAACCCCGTAGATAGGAGTAGTTTTGCGGCTAACGGCCTGTTGCAAACAGAGTCCTCAGCCATCCTTAAAACCCTAAAGAAAAATATTGAAGAGCTTTCATCAGTTAAAATCAGTGAACTAACTGAGTTGATAGCGGGTGAGAAACAGCAAGTTACTGCAACTGCAGCCGATGTACTGGAAACAGAGGTTAGCAAACTAGCTCTTTCACCCGTAAATCAAGCGGAAGACACTGTAGTGAAAGAAAATCCAGTGGTCGAAAAACTTCGCCAATCGGCTAAGAAACATATCAAACTCAAGGAATTATTAAGCGCCACAGACGTTGATGAAAATAGAATTTTTTACCTGCACGCGGTTAATCCCACCGACCAACAAGGTATCTGGGGAATTATTCAAAAGGGTTTAATGGGTACTTTTGCTAAAGGAATATTGCTGCCGCAAGCCAATGGTACTGTCAAAGCACTTATCCCTGAAGATGCGGATGAAATGCTAAGCAGTAAAAAGAGTTCGTTTTTAGGCCGCTTACTCAATAATAAGGTCCTAACCACTTATGTGTATAACTATAAGCAGGGAAAAATCGGCAAAAATCCTGATTATATCAAACCCGGACAGCAATTAATTATTGTTACTTTCACCGAGAGTGAACTGATGAGCGTCTACCAGCATTTTAAAAACCAGCAGCAGTAATATTGCACTTGCTGATAAGGACTGTGGCTAAGCGCCAGAATTCTGCTGCTGGCTATTATGCACCTTATAGCTTATAGCTTATAGCTTATAGCTTATAATAATAAATACTGTAGCCCACATATTTTCCAACATTCGCCCCGCTCACTAATATCGCCTATTTTTAGCGGTAACTGCCAATATTAATTTTCACACCAGCGCTGCTAATAAACAGCTGCTGGGCTAGCTCGTCATCTGTGGCTAGCTCTACTAACTGATAATATAAACTGCGACTTAACTTACCCTCCATGCCCCCTCGAACATTTATATAAGGTGTCGGCTCATCCGTCTCTGGATTAATCGACAGACGCAAAGTGTGCTCTTGATCTAAAGTAACCATGTCTTGCGTTCTACTCACTAGCGATAACTGCAGACCCAACTCGGTTTCCTTTGTCGATAAGTGAATAAAATAGAAGGGTACATCCAGCACCTTGATTCGCCATTTTTCGACGGGCGTTTTTAAAAAGTATTGATCTTGCTCTCTGCACAATATACGAGCGAACATGCTAGGTATTTGCTGGCGCTTAAATTGATCTCCACAGTGCCACCACACCCCCTGCTGATCAATACTGATATCAATATCCCCAGATAACTCGGGGTTCCATAAGTGCAGCGCTGGACGCTTTTGCTGATCAATAGCACTGACTATTTTATCAAAATCAAAGGTGTTATTCATTTTAGTTATATACCCATGAAAAATTATAAATTTTTAGTATTAGCAATATTCATCTTAACGTTAATATTTATCATATCCAAATCTATTAACATGAATATTAGTCACTGCTACACTAGATTCTTATCTCACTCAATCATATTGGAATTTTATCATGCGTGCCAATTTAGCAACCAGACTCGCCGACCCAACCAGAGGGGTTTATTTTGTGGGCACCACCCCACCACGAGCCGAAGTCGCTGAACAAGACATGCTAGTGATCGCCGATAAACTATTAGACCGCTTAACCTCGGTTGATTATGATGGCTTAGTGGTTTATGACATTCAAGACGAGAGCAGTCGCAATAGCGCGCCCCGACCTTTTCCTTTTAAAGCGACCTACGACAGCCGCATCTATTCTAATGTACTGAGCGAGAAGTCTAACCACCCAACAATCACTTACAAAAGTGTTAGTGCTAAGTCCAAAACTGAATTTAATCAGTGGCTAGATGAAGCTTGGACTGAATACGGGATTCGCAATATTGTCTTGGTCGGTAGCCCATCCTCAGACGGCCAAGTTGTACTGCCATTAAAAGAAGCTTATCAAAGCTTGGCTGCGCACCGACAAGACTTTAATTTAGGGGGCGTCGCAATCGCTGAACGGCACCATAAAAAGGGCGATGAACATCTTAGGATGCAGCAAAAAAGTATCGATGGCTGTAAATTCTTTATTACTCAAGCAGTCTATAATGCAGACGCCACTATTGATTTACTGCAACAGTACGCAGCACTTTGCAAGCAACAGGGCTGCAAGGCCAACCGAGTTATTTTAACCTTTTCGCCCTGCGGTAGTGAGAAGACCTTAGACTTTATGAACTGGCTGGGTATATCCACCCCTAGCGCTATTAAAACCAGGATTTTAGATGCGGATGACTCTCTGGCAGAATCAATTACTATCTGCGAAGAAAACTTACAAAAAATTATCAATTACTGCTTAAATTTAGAGATCCCACTGGGGTTAAACATTGAAAGTTTAACCAATCGAAAAGAGGAAATTGACGCTTCGATCAAGCTTTTTAAATTGCTCAAAGCAACCTTAGATCTGAATCTCGCTAAAAACTTCTAAGCTGTAAATAACTGACTTTTGATCCTGTACGATTTTAGTTCGTGCAGGGCCTCTAAGCACTGATTAGCTAGCGCTAACTGCCACTGGCCATCATCAGTAGTATGATCGCCACCAAGCTGACAAATATCATCAAGACCCGCATTTTTTGACATTGCCGACAGACTTTTTTCTTCTTTTTTGTCACTCAACCACCTGCTAATTTGACCGTATAATTACGTTTTTCTAGGAAAACTT
Source organism: Osedax symbiont Rs1 (assembly GCA_000416275.1). Classification (GTDB taxonomy): domain Bacteria; phylum Pseudomonadota; class Gammaproteobacteria; order Pseudomonadales; family Balneatricaceae; genus Rs1. Next base: position 2,531 of record ASZJ01000169.1, on the reverse strand, counting down.
TGAGCAACTCACGCTGATCTCCTTGAATTTCGATCACTCCCTCTTTAATAGCGCCACCCGTACCACAGTGTTGTTTCATACTCTTTGCCAAGGATTTAAGCTCTTTTTCGATTAACGGCAGGCCTTTTACCAGCGTTACCCCCCGACCTTTTCGACCTTTTGTTTCACGATGTATTCTGACGATACCGTCTAATTCTGCCAGCCGTTGCTGCTCGGCTATTTGCTGGCAGGCACAATCTTTACGCGTATGTTTACACTTCGGACACATGTCGCCCTGTTCAGTTGAGTAAACTAAGCCACCCAATTGCTCTTTTAATGATTTCAAAAAATAACCTACAAATTATTGAGTGGCTGCCGATTCACAGCCAATTATCGACTGCCCAGCCGGTACTTATCAGATTTTGAGACCTTTGCATAACGTTGCGAGCGAAGATAAGACAAGGCAAAAACCGGCGAGATAGCTGAGTTAGTATGCCCCTCACTTTGGGTACAGTGTGCCCCTCTCTTTGGGTATAGTATGCCCCTCACTTTGGGTACAGTGTGCCCCTGTTTATGGGTATTACTGGAGTAAATGAGCATATTGAGCCGGTTTTTAACGCCGTATTACCGAGCGCAGTTATCATACCCTCTGGGTAAGTTATGCAAAGGTCTCATCTTGATATTAATTGATAATGCTATTTAGCACAACCAGACAGCCTATTATCCGCGATAAGAAAACAGCGGGTAATACCTGTCCTTGCCAAGTTTTCTGCCAGAGGAGTTAGGCTCTTAACTCTCAACCCTTCGTGGCGTGTGTAACTTGTTCTGAGCTATTTTAGGTTGATATGCCGCCAATTTGGCGAGATAAATAAGCGGCATAATTATCTGTCATACCGCTGATAAAATCTAAGACCCGCATGTAGCAGTGGTAGAGGCCCCACTCAGCCTTTGGCGCGTGAATTCCCATTAAGCTTAAAATTTTCTCACTGCGATAACTCAAATTCTGCCCCTTATTGTGATGCTGTTCATACACCGCTTCACAGAAAGAGTTCAACAGCACTCCTAAGCTACTGTAGGCCCCTACTTCAAGCTCAGTTTTGCGAGTATCGGGGAAAATTTCTTCGCGGGCAACCGCCTTCGCTTCCGCCAACCCTGCACTAACATTTGGATCGCCATCTGATAAAAGCTCGCCACTGTACTGCCCTGACATAATCAGTGAGTAGTTATTCATGAAAACCCCGAGCGCCGACTCCACCATATTTTCCATCGCCTTGCCACGTAAAGCGGAGAGTTTACGTCTCGAGGATGCCTGTGAATGAAAGACGCTATCATCAAATTCTAAATCACCACAGAGCTTTTGCAATATTGGCTTGATCCGTGCAAAAGATAAAATATTCAGTTCCATCGCATCTTCTAAATCTAAAATCGCATAGCAAATATCATCCGCTGCTTCCATTAGATAAGCGAGTGGATGCCTACACCAATGGTTTTCCCCCAAGGTAATCAGCCCCAACTCAGCGGCGAGCTTCTGCATAAAATTTAACTCTGTCCGATAACAGCTAAACTTGCCTTTCTCCGTTGCCTGTGTCGATAGCCAAGGATATTTAATCAAAGTGCCTAAGGTCGGATAAGTGAGACGCAAGCCGCCATCATAGAGGTGGTTTTCAATGGTAGTGACGACTCGAAAACCTTGCGCGTTACCCTCGAAGGTTTGAATATCTCGCTTTTCAGCGTCGGATAAAGATTTTAATAACCGCTCCCCAGATGACTGCTTAAACCAGTCGCGAATGGCATATTCACCGGCGTGTCCAAAAGGCGGATTGCCAATATCATGAGCGAGGCAAGCGGACTGCACAATCATTCCTAAATCATGGGGACTCACCCATTCGGGCAGCTTGTCACTAATTAATTCGCCAACTCGGATACCCAAAGTTCGGCCGATACTCCCCACTTCAATAGAGTGGGTTAACCGCGTGTGGATATGATCATTTAAGGCCAGTGGATGCACTTGAGTTTTCCGACCTAGACGGCGGAACGCACTGGAGAATATAATTCGGTCGTGATCTTTATGAAAATGGCTTCGCCCCAGCTCTTCAGGCAAATCCTCGTGCCCGTATCTCTTTGGGGTCAATAACTTTTGCCACTGCATTAACATTCCAGGTTCCTCATCATCTTCTTTAAAAAATATAGCGGCTTATAGCTATTAAATAAAAACCAACACTTTTAACAACAGCCTACCTGCAGACAGCTACGTACTAATAACCGCTGTTTTTTATTAATTTCTCGTAAAAATAACAGCTTATGGACTTAGCATAGTCTCTAACTGCGTGCTGTTCAACCAATAGCAGAAGCGCCCAGCCGTAAAAAAGTATATTTTTATGCGATCTTATAATAAACCTGAATCCGTGACTTCAAAGTGAATACAGAGTGTAAGATATTGGTTTTACGGTGGAATTGAATAATCTTAGCTGCACCCATAGGTTCAGCGGGTATTTTTCTAACCGCCGTAGAATCAAGAGCTTGCGCTATGTGGTGCAGTGAAGTCACTTATG
>ASZJ01000168.1 GCA_000416275.1 Osedax symbiont Rs1 | reverse complement strand
GATTCAGGGTAAAGCTATCTATACTCAATGAAACCACTGCATAACGTTGCGAGTGCAGGCAAGACCAGCAAAAAGCCTGGTTAGATAAATAACCACTGCAACTATGGAAACCGTTAAAACTTTTCAATTCCATGCTAAAAGCGATATATTACACTGCGTATTGATTTTAAAACCACTGCTGCAGATTTAAGTTCAACTCCCTCTACTGGAGCCACGTATGCAACTGACAAAACAGTTTTTATCTTTAAAATCGTTACTTATTTATACAGTGGGGTTCTGCTTGCTATTAATCAGCAGCAGCTGTTTCAGCCAGGAAAAGTACGGCTGAGGGTGGTCACTAATTTAGGCAACTTTACCTTGCAGCTCTATCCTAAGAAAGCCCCACGATCAGTGGCCAATATTTTAAAGTATGTAGATGACGGCTATTACACAGACATTATTTTTCATCGAGTGATCAAAAATTTTATGATCCAAGCCGGTGCCGTGAGAAATAAGCTAGTGCCCGCTAAACCTAAATATCCCCCGGTACCGAACGAGGCGGATAATGGTTTAAAAAATCTGCGCGCTAGTCTAGCGATGGCCAGAACGTCAGACCCCCACTCTGCCACTGCACAGTTTTTTATCAACACCAAAAATAACCCGCAACTTGATCATCGCACTAAAACCGCGCAGGGCTGGGGTTATACGGTGTTTGGCAAAGTAATTTCAGGCATGAATGTAATCAGACGCATTGCCAGACAACCCACCACTAGCAACAATTTCCCAAGCAAAGCGATCATTATTAAAAGTATTAGCAGAATTTAAGCGCTGGCTAAATGTATCCTGATTGACCATCATCCTCCGCGCAACTTAACAGTCATCTAATAAAATGCTTAGTTTCAACAAGTTAAATGAGATGATAATATATTTTTACCATTTAATGATGGTTCAGGTTATAGCCAAGTTATCTATTGGTAATAATTTTTTACCTTAGGCCTGCCTGTGCATACACAGCGCTAATCAGCTAGTGTTTTGTTTTCCTCTGTGCAGCGCAGCGCCTCTGTGTCCTCTGTGGTGAAAAAATCTTTAAAGGATTGGTTTTACCACACAGAGCACAGAGAAGAGAGAAGAGATTAAAAGCATTTTTTGCTTTTGCCTAGTGTGGCAAAGACACAGGGCTAATCAGGTAATGTATTGATTTTATGGCTAAGTCGATAGGCATTGCTAACTACTGTAATAAAAGAGAGACAGCCCATCGCTAGCAGCAATTCCCCAAGCAAAACTATCGTTACTAAAAGTATTAGCAGAATTTAAGCGCTGGCTAAAACGCGGATATTAGCCAGCCGCTGTTTATAAAGTATTGATTTTATGGCTAAGGCGATAGGCATTGCTCACGACTGTAATAAAAGAGGGACAGCCCATCGCTAGCAGCAATTCCCCAAGCAAAACGATCGTTACTTAAAGTATTAGCAGAATTTAAGCGCTGGCTAAAACGCGGATCTTAGCCAGCCGCTGGTAACTTCT
>ASZJ01000167.1 GCA_000416275.1 Osedax symbiont Rs1 | reverse complement strand
GTGTTATTGAGAAGTTACAGCCGCTGTTTATAAGGTATTGATTTTATGACTAAGGCGATAGGCATTGCTCACTACAGTAATGAAAGAGGGACAGCCCATCGCTAGCAGCAATTTTCCAAGAAAAACGATCGTTACTTAAAGTATGAGCAAAATTTAAGCGCTGGCTAAAACACGGATCTTAGCCAGCCGCTGTTTATAAGCTATTGATTTTATGGCTAAGGCGATAGGCATTGCTCACTACAGTAATGAAAGAGGGACAACCCACCGCTAGCAATAATTTCCCAAGCAAAGCGATCATTATTAAAAGTATTAGCAGAATTTAAGCGCTGGCTAAAACACGGATTTTAGCCAGCTGCTGTTTATAAGGTATTAATTTTATGGCTAAGTCGATAGGCATTGCTCACTACAGTAATGAAAGAGGGACAGCCCATCGCTAGCAGCAATTTTCCAAGCAAAGCGATCATTATTAAAAGTATTAGCAGAATTTAAGCGCTGGCTAAAACACGGATTTTAGCCAGCTGCTGTTTATAAGGTATTAATTTTATGGCTAAGTCGATAGGCATTGCTCACGACTGTAATGGAAGATAAAGCCATTGCTGCACCTGCTAGCATAGGGCTAAGCAGCAAGCCGAAAGTGGGATACAACACTCCGGCTGCCACCGGTATTGCCACGATATTGTAGGCAAAAGCACCGAATAGGTTCTGCTTGATGTTTCGCAAGGTTAATTTTGAAATTGCGATGGCGTCTAGTAAACTCAGCAGCGATCCTCTGATTAATGTTATATCAGCGCTGTTTATCGCCACATCGGTACCAGTACCGATGGCACAACCTAAATCAGCGATCGCCAGAGCTGGTGCATCATTAACCCCATCACCGACCATCGCCACTATTTCACCATTTGCCTGCATCTCAACAATTTTTTGCAGTTTTTGCTCGCAGCTAAGCTCCCCGTAGTAATCGCTAATATTAACTTGCCTGGCAATCGCCGCCACACTTTGCAGTTTGTCACCAGAGAGAATAACTACTTTCAACCCTTGCTTTTGCAATTGGGCAATCGCGGTCGCAGAATCACTTTTTAGCGCATCCGCAATTGCTAACATCAATACCGGCTCACCGGCAACCGCCATCACCACCACTGTTTTCGCTTGATCCATCCATTGGCTAGCTTGCTTGGTCGCGGCGCTGTCTAGCGATTTACCCAGCCAATTTAAGCTGCCTACTTGGACTAACTTACCGGCGATTTCAACACTGACACCAGCACTAGTGACACTTTGAAAATTTTCTAATCCAATTTTTTTAGAGGGCTGTTGTGCTACCACTAGATCTGCTAGAGACTGCTCAGTGAAGTTAACAATGGCCTGGGCCAGTGGGTGCTCAGACTTACTTTCAATCAGCGACAACCACTGCTGAATCTCTGACTTACTCACCCCTTCTTTAAGCCATAACTGATCGGTGACTAACGGTTTTCCCTGGGTAATAGTTCCCGTCTTGTCCAGTACTACGGTACTGAGATTTTCAGCGGTTTGCAGGGCATCACCTTTTTGTATAAGCACGCCTTTCTTCGCCGCCAAACCCACACCAACCATGGTCGACATCGGTGTAGCTAGTCCCAGGGCACAAGGGCAGGCAATAATCAGTACCGTCATGGTGGCGCTGAGCACGTAACTCCAATTTCCCACGGGACCAAACCACCACCATACAATAGCGGTCAGCAGGGCGATGACTAGCACTATAGGGACGAAGATCGCGGCAATTTGATCGGCGAGTCTACCTAGCGCGGGTTTACTGTTTTGCGCCTGTCTCACTTGGGCTATAATTTGCGATAACACGGTATCACTACCGACTTTAGTGACTTTAAAGGTAAGCGAGCCACTGCCATTGACGGTGCTACCGATCACCTTATCTTGGGCTTTTTTAGCCAGCGCAATAGATTCACCACTGATCATTGACTCATCGACGGCACTGCTGCCACTGAGCACTATGCCGTCCACGGGAATCGCCTCTCCAGGCTTTACTAAGACGATGTCATCAGGGACTAATAATTGAATCGGTACTTGCTGATAATCACCTTGTTTATCTTCCCGCCAAGCCAGCTTTGGCTGTAAGTTGATTAAGCTTTGCACTGCCTTAGCCGTGCTACCTCGCACTTTGGCCTCCAGCGCTTGGCCCAGTAGGATAAAGCCTAAGATCATTACCGTCGCCTCGAAGTATAAATGCCGGGCCGAGAGCGGCACTAAATCCTCTGAAATGCTCATCAGTATTAACAGTAAGACTGAATAGCTCCATGCACTTAGTGTTCCCAACGCGATTAATATATCCATATTAAAGGCCAAGGTTTTTAAGCTTTTCCAAGCTCCTCGATAAATTTTTGCGGCACTAAAGATCATCACCGCGAGACTCACTAAGGCCATTATCGTACCTTGTATAAGCCCAGCTGTACTGGTCAATGGAGCGACTAAACCCGACATCATTAAGGCCATCATTACCGCCCCAGCTACCATCGCGATAAAACTGCGAATAAAAGTCAGTGTTAAGTAGCGCCGCTCAATGTTATCGAGTTGCTCTCGGTCTTCTGCAGATTCTAGCAAGCTGGCATCATATCCGGCATTTTGCACGGCACTAATGATTAACTCTGCCGCTATATCACCACTTACAATCGCGGTTCTATCGGCAAAATTAATCGAGAAAGATGCTAATTCAGGTTGTTGCTGCTGTAGCGCAGCTAGTGCTTTATCGACCGAGCGAACACAGCCTGCACAAGAAATCCCCTGTAGAGAGAAGAACTGGATTTTAGCAGCTCCGCTAGATTCACCCGCTAGAGAGGGTTGTAGAGTTTCCTCAACTGTTGGCTTAGGAATTGCTAACATAACTTAATACCTTTCAGAGTCACATGGGGAGGGCTGTAGTATAAACTCTATAGTAAAGGATAGAGTCAATAGACGATGGGCATTTGCTCAGAAAATGATATTCAGCGATGCCTGTCTATAAATCAACTAAATTAGCGCCTTGGAGGACCCATGAGCAAGTACTAAATTTTCCTATACGACTTACTCAGAACCTGCTTGGAAAAGATCAAACGTTAGAGATTCTAATTAAACTCAAAGGTCAGCCTCTGACACAAAAGCGCTGCTATCTACAGCGGTGACCGGGCGAACCTTTTTTGGCGTCCCAAGATACAAGAAGCCGACTATTTGTTCATTTTCGGCCAGCTTTAATCCGGCTTTAACCCGCGCTTCAAACATCATTCCACCAGAGCGCCACATTGCTCCTAAGCCCTGCGCAAAAGCCGCCAGTTCAATCGCATGCCCCGCACAGCCAGCGGTGATTATCTGCTCAATTTCAGGTACTTTAGGGTGCTCAGTAACACTGGCAACTAAGCTGATGATCATCGGCGCTCGCAGCGGCTTAGCACTTATCTTTTGCTGCTGTTCAACCGTTAAATTGGGATTTTTGGCTAAGTTAACCTGAAGAAATAGCTCTCCTAGTTTAACTAACTGCTCTCCCTGTAAAACAATCAAACGCCAGGGGCGCAAGCACGCGTGGTCGGGCGCCCTAGCAGCAGCTTGATAGATAACTTGTAACTGTTCAGCACTCGGTGCCGGTGCCGTTAATAGCGGACAAGATACTCTATTGTGTAATAGTTCGATCGCTTGCATGTTATTTTAAGCCTTAGGTAGTTTTGGTCCAGAAACAGGATTTTAACAATGGAGAGCCAATTATTCGAGATGCTGGGTGCTAGCGAGAGTTTTGTGATTGCACATAACTATCGCTAAAGTAGCAGATCGAACTAACAGGCATCCACAGTAGAGATCGATTTCTAGCGGGGAAATAAGTAACTATTGACGCGCGAGCCGTAAATTTTTTGCCACGGCCTGCTCACTACTTCTAAACGGGTTTATATCTAATCCGCCACGGCGAATATATCGCGCATAGACGGTCAGTTTGTTCGGTTTACACTGTTGCCAGATATCCATAAAGATGTTTTCTACACACTGTTCATGAAAATCACCATGCTCACGGTAGGAAACAAGGTAGCGTAATAACGAGGCCTGATCGATCATGCTCCCCTGGTAGTCGATACTGATACTCGCCCAGTCAGGCTGACCGGTGACTGGGCAGTTAGATTTTAAAATATGGCTGTACAAAGCCTCTGCAACTTGCTGTTCAGGGTCAATTTTAAGGAGTGTAAGGTCAGGGCTATACTGATTAATTTGTACCTCGCACTCATCGATACAAGTGCCGCTGAAGTGCGCTAATCGGGGCAATTGATCTAAATGACAGAAGCTGACACTTACCTCAGCCCCTGAAATATTGCTCAAGTCTTTAGTCATTTGCTGGATGACCTGCGCCTCAGTTTCAAAGTGACTTAAATTGTAAGAGTTTAAGTAGAGTTTGAATGACTTGGACTCCACTATATGACTAGAACGTGCATCAAACCGAAATTCAGCGACTCTAACGATCGGTTTACCTTGGCTATTGAGCCAAGATATCTCATAGCCATTCCAAATATCGACGGCACCGGAATGCGCGAGGAAAGGCAGACTCAATCGATCCACTGAGCGCTTGCGCCAATTAATATCTCGCTCAATCGGAAACAGCAGGCTAGGATCGTATTTATTGACGTAGGCGGTGTGGCTACCCAGAGGTGAGGCATCGAGCGCTTGCTGTTCCTTTTGTTGCTGATCAGCGCCCTGTGGTTGCTTTATCATGTTCTGATCCCCTTGCCTTTAGTCAACATATTCAATGCGATAAAAAACAAAATCAGCATAAACACCACGATAACTGATAGTGAGGTATAAATATTAATATCACTGGCACCCAAGATACCGTATCTAAAAGTACTCACCATATACAGAATCGGATTTAGCTGTGACACGCCTTGCCAAAAATCTGGCAGCAGTGAGATTGAGTAAAAAACCCCACCTAAATAGGTCAGTGGGGTTAAGATAAAAGTCGGCACAATTGATACATCATCAAAGGAATTAGCCAGCATCGCATTAATAAAACCACCGGTGGCGAATAAAATAGACGTGAGTAATGTCACTATAATAATGATCGGCAAGCTGTGCACTTGTAGATCAGTAAAAAACAGCGACAAGATAGTCACGATAAAGCCGACTATCAGCCCCCTGGCCACCCCGCCGATGATATAGCCAACCAGGATGATCCAATTGGGCATAGGTGACACTAACAGCTCTTCAACGTTACCTTGAAATTTGGCACTGTAAAAAGATGAAACTACGTTGCTATATGAATTGGTGATGACCGACATCATAATTAAGCCTGGAACAATAAATTCCATATAGCTAAAGCCACCCATTTCACCGATTCGACTACCAATCAAATTGCCAAAGATCACAAAATACAAACTCATGGTTATCGCCGGTGGAAGCAAAGTTTGTGCCCAGATACGCGTGAAACGGCGAATTTCTCGATGCACAATAGTATACAGCGCTATTAATAATTGTTGGTTACTCACTCTTTCTGCTCCAATTTACTTTCGACCATTGAAAGAAACATTTCCTCCAATCGATTAGACTTATTGCGCATACTAGTGACATTTAGATTAAGCAGCTCTAACTGCTTAAACAAAGCATTCAGAGTCTGCCCTTTTTTTACTTCCACTAAAATGGAATGCTGATCTTCTAAACTAGTTTTATAACCTTCAATGTGCGGGGCTTGCTCAATATTAGCGGTTAGATCTAGGACGAAGCACTCCGAGTCTAGCTGCTGCAACAATGCTTTAATACTGGTGTTTTGAATGATTTTCCCCGCGTCTATAATCGCCACGTTTTTACACAGATGCTCGGCTTCTTCAAGGTAGTGAGTGGTTAATATAATGGTGGTTCCGGCGGCGTTTATCTCTTGCAGAAAACTCCACATTGAGCGGCGCAATTCGATATCTACCCCCGCAGTTGGCTCATCTAAGATCAATAATTTTGGCTCATGCACCAGCGCTCTAGCAATCATTAAACGACGTTTCATCCCCCCCGATAACATTCTCGCTGGGGTATTTTTTTTATCCCACAGCCCCAGTTTCTGTAGATAGTACTGCGTTCTACTATCAGCTATTTTGGCTGATAAACCATAAAACCCCGCTTGGGTGCGGACGATATTATGTACCGTTTCAAAGGCATTAAAATTAAATTCTTGAGGAACGACGCCTAAATTTTTCTTGGCATTAGCGGTATCTGTCACCAGATCATAGCCGAAAATAGACACTTGACCACTAGTGGCATTCACCAGGGAAGATACGATACCTAAGGTGGTGGATTTTCCGGCGCCGTTTGGTCCTAGCAGTGCAAAAAAGTCACCTTGCTGTACCTCAAAGGAAACATTCTTGAGGGCGGCAAATCCATCCCCGTAGGTTTTACTTAAATTTTTTATTGTCAGGGCAGCGCTCATCAAGACCTCTAATTATTAACGAATACAAGGATTAGTCCAGTTGAAAATTTATCGATACGCACTAGCACTCAAATGACAAAGCTACAGCACCTGCAGAGCGTTAAATTAATCGGCAAAGCAACTGCAACAACTCACTCTAAACTCACTGAGAAGGCTTTATTTAAATGGCGATAAGATAAAAATAGTTTGGGACTATATGGAAATTTTCAAGCGCTAATATAGCAGGTGCACGCGCTGCATTAAAGGGTTAGAATATGCTTAAAATCGCAGCGGATAAATGAGCACAACCCACCTATAAGCTATTTTAAGCCCTTTAAATATTATCGAGTTGACCATGAACCAATACCACCGTTTTCACTTAGAGCTACTGCAGCAAACTTACACCCAGCTACTAGAGCGCTTTCCTTTTAATCAGGCGAACCTGCCACTGCTAGAGCAAGAATTTCTGGAGAGCTTTCTTACATTAATCGATCAATTTGAAAATTTTAATCCGGGCTACATAGAAAACGGCCAAGCTTTTTGCGCGAACTGGGTACGCGGCTATTCTGATCTAACGCCACTGTTGCCAAGGGATTTGCTATGGTTTTTCTCAGGCGATTGCCTACACTACATGCCCGATGATGAGATTAATCAGTTTCAACAACTAGATGAGATGCGCTTCGAGGCGGAATCAAGCGGCGCAACTTTTGACTATGCTGCGCAGCGACTGAAGCTCTTCAAGTTAGCTTGAGCTCAGAACCTCTAAGACTAAGAGCCTCTAAGCCAATCAACTTGCCGCAACTGCCCCACCATCTAAAACCCTCTGTACAGCACCGGAAATATACGGAACTTGTGCTGAGGCCCTAAGCTAAGAAATTATTGTTCGGCAATAACAGCGGAATAAAAACTGATATTTTTCCGCTTAGCCTGAAACATAGCCATTTCAGCATTTCTTAGTAGCTCAGGTACATTTTCAGTGTGATCAGGCGCATAACTAGCACCGATAATCACATCTAAAAAATACTCTTCACTCTCTATTTCTACCGAGTGGTTATAACTAAATATAATTTTATCGGTCACTATTTCAGCATCAGATATATCACTTAACCCCTCTAAAATAATAACGAAATGATCGTCACTGAGCTGAGATAACATATCATACTGTCTTAAACAACCAGACATTCTAACGCTCAAACTTTTAAATATTTTATCGTTAAGATCGGTGTTCTGAGTGTTTATATCACTTGGAATGCCGGTGATTTCACAATAAAGCAAGGCCAAAATTTTATGCTTTTCTAACGATCTAGATATAGCAAAGGGCAAGTACTCTAAAAAAACTTGTTTATTATAATTGATCAAACTTGGATCGTTAAATACCAACCATTCTAATCTTTCTTCAGCTTTGCGCTGCTCTGTAATATCGACACAAATTGATAATATAACCGGATCTATGGTACCAGGTACCGACAATAGCGCATGCACCCATAATAAAAAGTGAATATCCCCTCTACTATTCTTCCACTGTGCTTCCGCTTTGACTAAGGTTTCCCCTCCTAAATATAAATAGTTTAAAGCCGCCAGACCATCTTCTTCTAAAAGATCAGAGCAAAAAATTTCAGAATAAGTTAAGCCATTGAAATCCTCAATTTCAAACAAACTACAGCCCGCTTGATTTAATGCAATAATCTCGCCACCTAGTTTTTGCACTAGAATGACGGTCTGCTCATCATTTAGCAATCGATCCATAAAGTTCTTCGTCTGGTTCAACTCATGCACCATCGACTGTAACTTGAGCGCATTATCAGACTCGGTCTTGCGCAGTAAATCCATTTTGTGGCTAATTTTAGCCAGGTGACGATCGTATTGTTGCAGCTCATCATCCAAAATTTTTCTATCACCGGTTTTTCTTAAGTTACCGACTAACTCATCTTCCAAGCCGGTAGCCTGAGACATAGCTAAAATACTCGGTAATTGATGAGAGATAAGGTTGGTGATGAAATAAAGTAAGATTAAACTGATAGCTAAACTGATTAGCCCAAAAAAACCAATGCTCTTGATCGAGCTAATATGTAAGATTGAGTGCAGTGATATATCGTTAATAAAAACCCAGCGAACACGTTGCTGGTTCCCGACCACTGAATCATTAAAACTAATTAAATATTCATTATCAAACGCCGATACTTGATATTCTTTATCAACAGTTAATAGGTTTTCGTTTTCTGATAAACGTACCAGTATCGGAATATTTAAATTTGTTTGGGTGAAGTTATATAACTGCTGTTCCCAAGCATCAAAATTAGCGACATTGGGAAACTGGTCAAACATCCCTATCACCAATTCATGCTCTTGACCGAAACGTTGCAATAATGACTGTAAATTTTTCTGCACTACGATTATCGCAATAGTTTGCTGCTCAACAATCACAGGAGATACAGTAAATAGACTACAGGTTATCTGACAATTAAAGCCACTGGCTGGTTTTCCATCCAGTAAATATCCTTTTAAAAATTCACTATCCAGATTTGACTCTGTACCCCAATGCCTAATCAGCTGCTGATCAGGCCCCAACAGGTCGACACTATCGGCTATATTATTAAATGACATTTTAACAAAGTGACTGTCAATTTCCCTCAGCAAGGAGCCGGCATTTAGCTCTGACTCATGAGAATGCGGCTGGGCAAGCGCCATAATTACTTTTTCCAGATCGACACTTGCCGTATTAAACAAGGCATCAAGAGAATCAGACTGCTCACCTTTAATATGTTGAATATTTTCGCGATAAGAAGCTTGTTGATATTTTAAAAAACCTACCGAAAAAGCAAGATGAATCAAACCGATCAAACAGCTTATAGCAAAGAACAACTTCCAGCGAATACTTAAAAAAGGTCGTAATTTTTGCTTTTCAAAGTCAGCTTGCAAGACCTAAGCTCCCAAATAGAACAACAGAGGATATATGTATAACATATGAAGTATAGCTTTAGTCCGTACCGACAAGTAAAAAAATAAGATTAATATTCATCGGTTGTCTGTTGAGAAAACCGCAGATGATTGAATAATAGACAGATTTGTCATTTAAAGAATGATAATGACCAGCGTAAGAAATGGCGTCCCATAGGGGGTTCGAACCCCTGTTACCGCCGTGAAAGGGCGGTGTCCTAGACCTCTAGACGAATGGGACGTACAAAATTTGCAATTTGCAAATTAGAAATTGGAGCGGGAAACCGGGTTCGAACCGGCGACCTCGACCTTGGCAAGGTCGCGCTCTACCAACTGAGCTATTCCCGCAAACTATGCTGAGCGAATGATCTAGTTTCTAACTAGAAACGAACATCCTGCTTAGTATAATTAAATGGCGTCCCATAGGGGGTTCGAACCCCTGTTACCGCCGTGAAAGGGCGGTGTCCTAGACCTCTAGACGAATGGGACGTCTTTCCTCAATGAGGAGGCGCGTATAATATTGAGCTATCACTTTAATGTCAACAGCTGTTTAGTAAATATAAGTCTTTTTTAATCAGCCAATTATCTTAAACTGAAAACCAGTAAATTATGGATGGCAAGAAAGATCCGACAAAGCACTTATAGCCGTAGAACTTAGCCTAAACACCACAGTCAACAACAGCCGCTTGCCACTGCTTTTACAGCAGAGACCTCTGCATAACGTTGCGAGCAAAGGCAAGATAAGACCAGGCACAAACCGACGAGACAGCGGAGTCAGTGTGCCCCTTCACTTTGGGTATAGTACGCCCCTGTTTATGGGTATTACAGGTGCAAAAAAGCGTATTGAGCCGGTTTTTAACGCCATATTACCGAGCGCAGTTATCATACCCTCTGGGTAATTTATGCAGAGGTCTCAGCATCTAACTTTCAAGAACATAACGGTGAGTAAAGTATTGACGAGAGCAATTAAGCAGAGCTTTGCTGAGAGAGATATTTGCAGTATGAAATTAATTGTAACGACGATTTTTTTCAAACAGTTTTGCACGCCATTTGCGGCGCATGATTTACACTTGATTAAAACCAGCGGGATATCAAACCTATAGACTTGACTGTAATAGATTAGCCTTAAAATAAAATATGGTTAAAATTGAATAGTTATAGATGACACAAAGAAGCGATGAGCGACGAAGATTTTGAGGAATTATCTTAAATTGTATTCGGATACGAATAAATCATACATATAATGGCGTCCCATAGGGGGTTCGAACCCCTGTTACCGCCGTGAAAGGGCGGTGTCCTAGACCTCTAGACGAATGGGACGTACTTGATTTGCAAACTGCAAATTTAAAACTGGAGCGGGAAACCGGGTTCGAACCGGCGACCTCGACCTTGGCAAGGTCGCGCTCTACCAACTGAGCTATTCCCGCAAACTATAGCCATGATAAATTAAATTCTAGTTAGAACTCAATAAATCACTCTCTATAATTAAATGGCGTCCCATAGGGGGTTCGAACCCCTGTTACCGCCGTGAAAGGGCGGTGTCCTAGACCTCTAGACGAATGGGACAACACTACACTTTTGCATTGCTGCTCAAATGCGGGGCAAATATTATACCGACACCAACTCCTCGTCAAGCCGTTTGTGAAAATAATAACAATTTATTATAACAATCCTAAAATCAGCCAAGGACGATAGCTAAAACACCCTATTCCTATAATGAAAGAGGCTTTTTACTTCACAAATGTACATCTAGCTAGCGCAGCCAGTGCTATCTTTTATACAATAAGGTATTATTTAAACTAACTTTTATTCGAATTTGCACTCTGCTAATAAGCAATCCAGCCAAACCAAGACTAGAGTAAAAATATTGCTCAAAAGTAATACCTAGACAGCTTAAATGGGAGGCTAGATAATTTTTACGCTTGGCTTAGTTGATTAATAGCAGTATATATTTTTACCATTTAACGGCAATCGAGAAGTTCCAACGTTCTGCAAAGATTTTTTTTGATTCAACACAGCGAGAAGATAATGGGACAAACACAAACTATTTTTTTAATTCTCACGATTGTCGTCATACTTGGCTCCATTGCCTACTTCATACAATCGGTGGAAGATAGAAAACGCGCTCGTAAATTAAGAATAATGACCATCAAAAAACAAATCAGAAGAGCGGTTAATATTTATAAAGGCTTACCTGATCTTTTTATGACCGTTGAGATACATGACTTTTTAAGCCAACATATCATTCGCAAATGGAAAGAGCTCCATCTCATTGAAGTAACCAATGACAGCCAACGATCGTTCAATACATTCCAAGAAAGAGTCAGTAATCGAGTAATCACTTTAGAGCACCCTGAAGGCTCTATGACCGTTTATCAAGAGGAGGGGCAAGTTCACCACGCTTTGAGCCTTCTGAAAGAAACTACCCGCTGGCTTGGAGACTTAAGTAAAGCCAAACAAATATCCGAACATTCATTCAATGAGCTGGGGTGGCAGACAACCGATTTTTACGATCGTGTATCTTGTGATATTGAAATTTTTGCCGCTATTAACACCCAAAACCAAAGTGGTGAGAAAGCTGGCTTCCACAAATTTAACAGTGCATTGAAATCCTTGAACAACCTAAATCAAAGCGAAGCTTTAGATAGTCAAATTTTTGCTATACACAAGCACATGGAAATTTTAAAAACTATTATAGCCGAACAAGACGAAAAACAAGAATTGGCGAGAATAGAGGCTATAGAGGCTGCCGAAAGGAACTTGGGCTCCAATACATAAGTTATTTTTAAAAAAATGCCATCTATATTTACCCTGCATTCAAGTTAAAATAAACCCACAGATGTAACCAGCCTCCCTAGCATGCAGAGAAACGAGTGTTAAGGGAGCGATTGCAAACCGGGAGGCGCACCAACTAACACTCACTCCGGAACACCCCTAATTTTTGGTAATCTTCTTAGCTACCGATTTTGCCAAGCGCTGACATTTCGGGCAGTAGACCGTCGAGCGCTGCCCCAGCCGAATTTCATGCAGTGCTGATTGACATAAATTGCAGGTCTGCCCTTTTCGACCATATACTTGTAATTCTTGGGCAAAGTATCCCGGCTTACCATCGCCACCGACAAAATCTTTTAAGGTGGTCCCGCCCCGTTCAATAGCAGCTCCTAGAATATACTTTATAGCTTCTACTAATTTTTGAAATTTTTGTTTAGAAATAGTATTAACGGGGGTTTCAGGATGGATAGCGGCGGCAAACAGCGCCTCTGCAGCATAAATATTCCCCACCCCAACTACCACCTTATTATCCATGACAAATTGCTTAACCGCGATTTTACGATGACTAGCGGCCCTGATAAATGTATCTACATTAAAGTCATCTGTCAGCGGCTCAGGTCCTAATTTTTCTAGTAGTGGGTGCTGTTGTCCTGCATCCTGCCAGAGCACGGCACCAAAGCGACGCGGATCCGTCAACCTCAACAAAGTACCATTGGTAAACACCAGTTCAAAATGGTCGTGTTTTAATACTGGTTCAGGCTGCAGAAGCACCCGCAAACTACCCGACATTCCCAAGTGAATAAGCAATTTTCCACTCGTAAATTTCAATAACATATACTTGGAGCGCCGCTGTACTGCAAGCAGCTCCAGCCCCGGTAAATCGGTTATGAGCTGCTGTGGAATGTCCCAGCGCAACTTGGGATGCCTAATGATAACTCGCTTAACTGTCTCGCCTTTTATATGGGGCTCAATTCCCCGACAGGTTGTCTCTACTTCCGGTAATTCAGGCATCTGGGTTATCCAAAAAATATTCAGCATACAGGCTAACTTTCGATTAGCAAGTCAGTTTCTATCGCGCGTTCAAAACAGATACCTGAATCCGTGACTTCAAAGTGAATACAGAGTGTAAGATATTGGTTCTACAGTGGAATTGAAAAATCTTAG
>ASZJ01000166.1 GCA_000416275.1 Osedax symbiont Rs1 | reverse complement strand
GCACCAACTAGTCACTTGACAATAGTCACTCCATTTATAGCAGTGCCTTGCAAATTTTTCTTAAGCCGCTGGGTAGATCTAAAATTTCAGAAACTTTTAGTGGAGCTAAGTACACCGAACTGGTTGTTTTTCGAACAACTCGTAGTCGGAAGCCAAACGCTGCCCTCGAACCTCAATGCTCGTGTTGTAAACTCTGAATTTTATCAAGATGCAGGGCTATCCAGGTTTGAGGAGTCTGCTGGAATAAAGAATGTCAGTGACGCGTTTTAGCAATTCAGAAACGGGGCAAGAACTTGGCAACATCAGTTTCACTCTATCTTTATACTGAACAATTCGCACCGCAATTTTGAATAGTTTTAAGCGTATTGTACCCATTTCTGCTCGCTCTAATACCGTACCCTTTAATGTTTCTAATCGGAATTCATGCATTAATACATAGGCCGCAGCAGAGTAGAAAAGCCGCAATTGATTTGCCAAAAAGCCTTGATCAGAAGTGCGATCACAGGCCATATCATTTTTCAGCTGCTTGATGAAATTTTCGTCTTGTCCTCGAGCGCAATAAAAATCACAGTACAGGGTCTCAGGACTGGCATTGGTAATAGAGGTGACAATATAACGAGGGTTCTTGCCTAGCAGGTTCACTTCTGCTTTTACAATTAAACGACATTCAATACCCATCCAGCTTTTGGCTTTATAGTCTAACTCGTCATATAAGCGCACTTTATAGGGTTCTGGTTGACCTACCAACTTTGCGTTGTGGCGCTTCTCATCAAGGCAGTGTTTAGCGGCTGTTAGTAAAGAACTCGCCATGGGAGACAACGCTTTATTACCGGGCACACCAAAGATAAAGTCCATGTTGTCATCATCTTGACTTAATTGCATTAATTCAGGGTTGGAGAAGTGGCCGTCGCCACGTAAAACGATGTGAACGTTGGCCCAGCGCGATCTAATTTGTTGTATAACGCGTTTCATTATCATCGCATTTTCTGCCCCTGTAGGGCGTTTACCTGGACGAAGATAGGTACCAATCAACTTCCCGCTAAAACCCTCAAAAATGGTAAGTGGCAGATAGCCATAATGGCCGTAATAACGATTGAACAATGCCAGTTCTTGTTGGCCATATACTTGATCTTCAGTGTGATCCATATCAAGAATGATGATGCTGGGATCTTTGCTATAGCTATCCATGAAATGATCAATAAACGCTTGAGCCATGCGGTATAAATCTTTGCTATCAACATTTTGGCCTAATCGAGTGAAAGTTGATCCGTGGGCCAAATCTTGTTCTTCGTCTAATGGCTTTTTTCCCAGAGCCAGTTTAAACATAGGGTCTTTGCGTAGAGAGTTAGAATCGTTAGCATCTTCATAGCCACAGGCAAGCTGGATAGTTCTTTGAGTAATGAGATCCTGCATAGAGTGCTTGATATGTGTTTGTCTGCGAGAGTCGCTGATAGCAGCGGCAAGTTTGGTTAGCAGTTGACTTTGAAGTGCCGTCTCCCGCATCAGTATTGCACCAAAATCAGATGACATAGAGCCACCATCAAAACTGGCGCGTACAGTAAGTCCGTCAACAGGGTGGAAATTAAGTGGGGATTGTATAAAATTGGGCATGGTAAGTTCCGGGTTACTTCATCCGAAGTAGTTTTGTGGTAAACCCTATTCTATCAAGGGATAGGGCGGAACTTACCATTTTTCATG
>ASZJ01000165.1 GCA_000416275.1 Osedax symbiont Rs1 | reverse complement strand
GCAATATGCGGGCTAGGATTGCAACTAATAGCATTAGCGCTAGTTCCTCAAAGATTTTTTTAAATCACAGTGCTGGTCGGTAAAACAGACCATGGTTTTGGCTAGCTGTTGATACTGCTTGTTAAAAGTACCTCTGCGCCACATCCCACCAGCGAGCACCTCACTCATTTTAGCGACGTTCTTCTCCGCAAAAACTGGGTTAGCTGAATCTTGCATACAAGCTCGCCACTGGCTGTCATCATCGGCACTCTCATAAGACTTACAATCCCGATACACTCCTGAAACCCCGTAGTGACTATCGCTTGGACTCACTGACAGTCCGGTGTGAGCGAGGTTTGCATATCGATATTTAACGCCTCGATACTCTTGGTGGATACTGCCTTTTTCTATTTCATAGACGCCGTCACACTGTTCGGTTTGCGCTTTTGAAAAACCTTTGTACCACAGTAATAACTTCCTCTCACTAGTAGTGTATTTACAAAAAAATTCTCTGGCGGCCTCAGGATTGATTGTTTCATCATCCGCACTTACCGCCATTAGCACCGGGATATCAAATTGATATTCTTTAGCAACTAAGCCTTTGGTTAACTTGTAAAACTGCGCACCGGCATTGGTGGAAAATGACGAATACCTGGCGGCATCACGCTCTTTAGCGGTACCCAACCAGCTTTTAAACACTTTAATGTAACTGGTCAACCAAGCTAAATCACTTTTGGCCTTCACCGCGGTAGAAAGCAGCACCAAACCTTTAATTTTTTCTTGGCTTGCGCCCTCTTTTAAGTATTTTATCGCCAGTGCCGTGCCCGTAGAGAATCCAACCAGGTAAAGCTCATCAATACTCGGCATTTTTTGAAAAGAGTGCACTCCATACTCCGTAATCCCCATCCAATCTTGATACTTCATATCTAGAGTATCACCTACCACTGTCCCATGCCCTGGCAGCAAAACCGCCCTAACCAACCCACAGGGGTACGCATCTGCTAAAGTTTGACCAACGTTTTTCAACAGATAGGGAGAATCTGTCAAACCGTGAATCAACAAGAACCCCTTGCCGGCCCCCCTGCTCTTATCCGCGCATAAAGTTTCAGATTTTTCAGGTAGCTGAAAGGGGCCACGCATATTAGCTACATCACTGGCACTGTACTCTCCTACATAGGGAGATTTAGCATTGCTAAAGCGTAACTTAGTGATCACTTGTTGAATATTTTTTTTGCTCTCAGCAACATACTGCTCAAATTTCAGATCGGGATCCTCTGGCACACTTGCAGCACTACCGGTCGGCTTTAACCATGCTTGTTCTGCACCACAACTGGCTAAAAATAGCACAGCACTCGCTGTCGTAAGTACTTTAAAAGTATTAAACATATTCACTATTATGACCTCCAAATGGTCAAATAAAATCCAAGTTTTTTTGGTAAGAATAATTCAGTATTTAACGGGTCAAAGTTCGCTCAACCGCCGCCTTTAGCATTAACCTTAATCAATTTTTTAATGAATGCAGGGAACGCAGATCTGCTTATCGCTAGAATTTTTCAATGCTGCTGTAAAAAAATTCACATTCCGCGCTCACTATAAATGCCATAGATTCAAGATTAAGCTAATTTAAATTTTCAATAGCTGCTCAATGCGTGGCTTATAGGATGCTACGAGTGTAAAATATTGCCAGTTTACCGATAGATAATGCAACTACAGCAGCAACAGCAACAAATAATATTTAGCTAAACAACTGTCGCTCCGACAATAATTTAACTATCTAGAGACCTCTGCATAACGTTGCGAGCGAAGGCAAGACAAGGAAAAAAACGGCGAGATAGCGGAGTCAGTGTGTCCCTGTTTATGGGTATTACTGGTGTAAATGAGCATATTGAGCCGGTTTTTAACGCCGTATTACCGAGCGCAGTTATCATACCCTCTGGGTAAGTTATGCAGAGGCCTCATCTAGTCAATTCTAATAGTCAGGCTACGTGGTATTTGTAGCGCTTGCAATAATGATATCACCGTATTGAGGTTTTTAATTTTGTCTGCAGATAGAAATAACTTAGCGCGTTGGCCAATAGTCTATGCCACCACTATTATTAGCTGCTTACTACTTTGGCTGCCAGGTTGTTCAGGCCTACAGAAACAGCCGACAGCCACTAGCGATAAGCTGAGCTTAAAGACCAATATCCAATTGAGTGCTGTTGCAAATAGCCCATTCAAACAAGTCAATGTCCAATTTTATAGCTCCCAGCCTAAACAGCTAGTGTTTAGAGTGATCTCAGATTTATCAAAAACCGTTGACTGGTTTGATAATTTAGCAAGTATTGAAACTCTACAGGCATATTCAAACACTGAGTTTTTAGTCCGCTCTGTGATCAACAGCCCATGGCCTTTTACAGCTAGGGAATTAATCACTTGTGTAGCTACTGACTTTTCGAAACATCAGACCCGAATTAAAATTAGCGCCTGCTCGAACAGAGTTGCTAAAGATGCTAATCTGGTCAGGATAACACAAGCAGAGTCTAGCTGGCTTATCGAAGAAAAGTCGGGCTTAGTTAAAATAAGCTATAAGGCATGGATCGATCCAGCGGGAAAAGTGCCGATCGCTTTATTCAATCAACAGCTTGTTTACTCAACCCGAAAATCGATCGATAAACTACGTATTTTAATTGCCAAAGCTAGTCCTGAAAACTATAGTTATTAACATCATAGTAAACAAATTAATCTGCGGCTAATATAGAATATTTTCGATATTCCTTTCATCGAATCCCCAGCCGCAGATTCTTCTTGTACTTTTTGTTAGAAATTAATTCCCTCGACTTAAGAGATACAGTATAAAGGCGCCATGAAAATCCCAAAACGCATCCAACCATTAGTTGACGACGGCTTAGTTGACGAAGTCATCTCTCGTTTAATGAGCGGCAAAGAAGCCGATGTCTACGTAGTCCGAAGCCACGGTCAAATTCGCTGTGCAAAAGTATATAAAGAAGCAGCTCAACGGAGCTTTAAAAAAGCCGTCAATTATCAAGAGGGCCGAAAAGTACGCAACACCCGCCGTGGCCGCGCCATGGAAAAAGGTTCCAAATACGGTCGCAAGCAACAGGAAGCTAGCTGGCAAAATGCTGAAATAGAAGCGTTAGAAAAGTTAAAAAATGCTCAGGTAAGAGTCCCTGAAACCTACGGCTGCCTCGATGGGGTACTGCTCATGGAGCTTATCACCGACGAAAACGGTGATGTGGCACCGCGTTTGGGGGATGTAACTATGCCAGCAGAGCAAGCGATTGAAGATCACAGCATCATCATGACCTACATAATGCGTATGCTGTGCGCCGGCATAGTACATGGCGACCTCTCGGAGTTTAACGTCTTGGTCGATCAGTATGGCCCGGTCATTATCGATTTGCCACAAGCTGTAGATGCTGCAGCCAATAACCACGCTAAATCTATGTTAATTCGCGACGTAGACAATATGACTAATTATTTCGGTTTGTTTGCCCCCGATTTACTCAAGAGCCACTACGCACAAGAAATGTGGGAACTGTACGAGAATGGTCAGTTGACGATAGAGACGGAGTTAACCGGAAAGTTCAAGCTCGACACCCACAGTGCAGATGTTGATTCGGTGATGGACGAAATAAAAGCGATTATTGCAGAAGAGAGCGCCCGACAAGAGCGCTTAAATGCACTCGAAGAAGAGTAATCACTGAATTATAGGGGCTACTTCCAGCAGCCCCTATTTCTCGACTATTGGCGATTTTATGTAACTCAGTTGTCTACATGCTCTGCTAGTATTTTCTAGACTACACCTCTATCTATATTCTCCAGTCAGCATCGTCCAACAAGCTCTAGCTGTCTCCTGTCGAAGCCCGTGATACTACGCGCGAAATGACTGCAAGCTTGCTTTTTGCTGCGCCGCTTTAGTAAAGTTATCGACATCCAACCAACTTTCAAAAGCCTGCTTGAGCTGTGGCCACTCTGTATCTAGGATCGTAAACCAAGCGGTATCCCGATTGCGATTTTTATAGATTGCAGCTTGCCTAAACACCCCTTCGAAACTAAAGCCCAAACGCAGCGCCGCTCGTTTAGAGGGGACATTCAAATCATCGCACTTCCACTCATAGCGACGGTAGCGCTGCTCTTCAAAGACTCGTTTCATCATCAAATACATAGCCTCACTGGCATGTGCTGTTTGTTGCATTGCTGTCGAAAAATGCAAATGGCCAATTTCTACCACCCCACTTGCCGGGTTCATTCTCAAGTAACTGGCCAAGCCGACCGCCTGATTAGTTTTAACCTGAATCAGTGGCTTCACTGCACCACATAGCGCAAGCTCTTGATTCTACAGCGGTTAGAAAAATACCCGCTGAACCTACGGGTGCAGCTAAGATTTTTCAATTCCACCGTAAAACCAATATCTTACACTCTGCATTCACTTTGAAGTCACGGATTCAGGTTTAAGATCAATAATAGCGTAGAACAGTGGATCGCTGCTCGCCGCACTCGCATTTAGCCACTGCTCGAAACTGTCGAGCGAAGCGAAGGGACCATAGGGCAGATAAGTCCAATTTTTATGGTCTTCAAACTGACAGAGCGCCAGATACAATGCCCCGCCATGCTTATCTGGGAATAGTTTTTCTACTCTGCAAAACTGTCCTTGCATAGGCGTAGTGCTCAGCTGCTCTCGCGCCTGCCAAAGGTCAACTACATCGCCAACTGGCTGATCAAAATTATTAATATTCATGTTGCTACTCACCTGAAGCCTATCATTATTAATTTCTACCCCGAGCATTAAAAATAGCAGTCGAGGTCATTAAATGTGGCTGGTTATAATAAGCTAATAATCAGCTGCAGAAAGACCCACTATTGGCAAAAGCGACCACCCACTGAGAAGACGTCTATTAGACGTCCTACTCGGGCCAAAAAGACTAAAGTAAAATCTAAATAAGCTAAGAATACCGGGGTATTTGGAAAATTTTTTTGTAAGGAGGGATTTAATTCTAGGCTAGACTTAGCCTGAGCTTTACATACGACAGACTAAGCGTCAAACACTATGCTGAGGCTTAATCTGTCACTAACGGCGTTACTGATCTAACCTTGTGGAATTTTCAAGGCTGCACCGACTCTCAACGTGCTGTTTTTAGAGAGGCCATTGTATGCAAGAATTTGCCTGACCGTGATCTTATGTTTTTTCGCAATATCCCACACGGTATCGCCATTATTTATTTTGTGAATTTTATGCCGACTAGATCTATTCTTAGTTTTAGCTTTAGAACGATTGCCCTTTAGTGCTAGGGCAGTTGGAATAAATAGCTTTTTATTGATTCTCAATTTTGAGCTGGTCAAAGAATTAACTTGCTTAATAATACTCACGGATGTTGAATACTTATTGGCAATAGAGCCTAAATTATCACCCGCTTTGACAATGTATCTGGCCCAATTCATCCGCTCAGGTTTATTGATTGAAGCTAAAGCTAACTCCAGCCCAGCGGCACTTTTTACTGGCACTAACACTCGGTGCGGCCCCCTTGGAGGAGTCACGCTATGGCTAAATCCTGAATTCAGCCAGAGTAAATGAGCTTTTTTAAGCTTTGCCATTTTGGCTACTTTATTTAGATCTATTTGACCGCCTAAATCAACGATACTAAAATAAGGTGTATCGGGGATACTAGGCAGAGACATATTATAAGCTTGTGGCGTGTTCACTATCGCTGCTATGGCCAAAATCCTCGGCACATACTTGGCTGTTTCAGCAGGCAACTTTAGCGACCAATAATCGGTTGGCAATCCTTTTTCTTTATTTTTTCGAATTGCTTTTGAAACAGTGCCACCACCACTGTTGTAGGCGGCAAATGTTAACAGCCAGTCGCCGTTAAAACGTTTATTGTATCTTTCTAAGTAATCTAGCGCCGTTTGAGTTGAGGTAATAAGATCGCGTCGACCGTCATACCACTCATTCATTTCTATGCCTAAGTATTTAGCAGTCGAGGGGATAAACTGCCAGATACCCGATGCTTTACCGCTTGAGTAAGCATTCGGATTATATAAGCTTTCAATCACCGGCAGCAGTGCCACTTCGCTGGGCAAACCACGTTTCATCACCTCTTGTAGTACATAGTAATAAAAAGGATTAGCTTGCTCGCTGACTTTTTTCATGTGTCGCGGGAAACGGTTGAAAAATTTAATTTCTTCAACCACTCTCGCATGTTGAAAATCATCAGCTAGCTTAAAGTTGCTACGTGTTTTATGCCATAAATCAGTCGTTGATATGGCATTGACAGCCCCTTTGGCCAATTTTATCGGCACGCCATTTTTATCGTAACCATTATAGTTACTGACATAGCTGGTGTTCACCGCGATTGATTGACAACTGATAATCAATAGAGATGAAAAAAATATGATTAAAATCTTAGCTAACTGCATGCTGTTTAGTGCCTATAAACCTAATTTTAGCCGAGTATTCTAACAGGCTATAAAATAAGTTCAAATTACCGATTAGAACAATCGTTCTAAAAATTTAAATACTTTATCTGAAAGAATTTTTAAAATACATTTTTCCAATTTCGCAACATACTAAACACCTCAAGCTCACTGTTGACTGCACAATCGGCATAGCTGGCAACCTGCTTTATTACCTGTAATTGATCACAGCGCAAAAAAGGATTGATCAACAGCTCCGTGGCAATAACACTCGGCAAAGTTGGTTTATCTGCGGCACGTAAGGCCCTGCACTCAATTAACTTCTCCGCTATATGCTGGTTTTCTGGCTCGACAGTTTGTGCGAAGGCTAAATTGCTTAAAGAATATTCATGCGTACAATACACGCGGGTCGCTGGCGGCAGTTTTTTAAAGTAATCCATGGCTGCTAGCATTTGTTGCATAGAACCTTCAAAAACACGCCCACAGCCTGCCAGAAACAAAGTATCGCCACAGAAAACCTGGCTTGACTGCCGGTCACTGTACAAGTAGCTAATATGGTCGAGAGTATGTCCAGGAACCGCTTTAACGATTAAAGTCTTACCGAATAAAGTCACCTGATCACCCTCTGCCAACGGCTGGCTTATCGCCGAAAATTTACAATTTTTTGGCCCGTAGACCGGCACTGAGTATCTATCGACCAACTCATCAACCCCAGCTGTATGGTCACTGTGGTGATGGGTAATTAAAATAGCGGTTAATTTTTTAGCATTCTTTTCTAATTCTCTGATTACAACTTGCGCATCACCTGGATCGACCACTGCTACCTCACTCCCCGCACCTTGTATCAGCCAGATATAATTATCCTCAAATGCGCTAATAGGCTTAACATTAAACACGGTATTTCCTCGCTAACAATTATTGGGAACAGTATAGTCAGCCCTGATATTTTGCGGTGGATGACTAAGCAGTTAAATACGCTGTCAGGCAAGCCTGACAGCTATGACAATCAAGAGCTACTGGTTCAGAAATATCAAATCAGCTGCGATACATTTTACACAATGTTTACTGCAATGCGCTAAAAATACCCATCAACATGTGGGAAAATTGGATAATCTTTAGTTGATTGTTTGCCCGGGGATTAAATTTATTGATTTACTGTTAATATGCTCCTCCACTCTATACATCACTCAGTATTCATCACTCAGTGATTAAAAAGAGTGGAGCCTCAGCATATATGCTCGTATCTTACATTGAGGTTTCAGGCATTGAGGTTTCAGGGTGTTATACTGGGGCCTGACAATAACAAATCAGTTAAACCTGTCCTCATTACTGCAATCTTTCAGCCTAAGGTTTAGCTTTAAAGTGCAAATAGTTTTCCAATGAAAATAAACTCAGAGCCACTTGCAACACAGAGTATCCAAGAATGGTTTAATACCGAATTGGGGCAAGAACTATTAGCCGCTCAAAAAAGAGCGATTAATCGATTGCTGCCCAACCTGTTCGGTTATTATCTTGTGGAAATAGCCGTGAATACTGATATGGCACTGTCTACTGAAAGCCTTATTAGCCATAAGATAATTGTCAGCCGTGAATATAAACTAGGGCTGACGGACCAAGCCATCTTGTGTGAGCCGACCGAACTGCCCTTTGTCGAAAACAGTGTCGACGTGGTACTTTTACATCACTCGCTGGATTTTACTGATAATCCTCATCAAGTATTACGCGAGGCAAATCGGATACTGAGACCCGGTGGCTATCTAATTATTGTTGGTTTCAATCCAGCGTCGTGGTGGGGCATCAGAAAATATTGTCGACGGGGAATTAAGGCGGCTTGGCAGCGAGGCCAGTTTATTTCCCAAGGGCGATTAGTCGATTGGATGAGTTTACTGGGTTTAACCCAGCTGCGCTGTCTAACTGATTATTATTTACCCCCTTTTGTTTCAATCAAATGGCGGCGACGCTTTGCCAAAATACAGGCCTATGGTCGTCGTTCTATGCCGAAAAATGGTGCATTTTCCGTCACCTTGGCCCGAAAAGACATCGAAGGTATTTCACCAGTGAAACGCCTATTATTTCCAAGAAAATTCTATACAATGCCGGTCAGAAAACCGGCAACTAGGGAGCAAATACGTGAAAGAAGTTAGTATATTCACCGATGGAGCCTGCAAGGGAAACCCAGGACCCGGTGGTTGGGGAGCCGTCCTCTATTATGCAGATAAGAAAAAAGAAATATTTGGCGGTGAAAAAAACACCACCAACAATCGAATGGAATTAATGGCTGCAATCCAGTCGCTAGCTATACTAAAGCAGCCTTGTACGGTTATTTTAACCACCGATTCACAATATGTGCGCAAGGGAATTAGTGAATGGATCACCGGTTGGAAACGCAATGGCTGGAAAACTGCAGCAAAAAAGCCCGTCAAAAATGCCGATTTATGGCAGCGATTAGATGAGCAAACCCAGCAACACACTATCGACTGGCGCTGGGTAAAAGGTCACAGCGGTCACCCCGATAATGAGCTCGCTGATGATTTAGCCAATCGCGGTGTCGAGGCAATTAAAGGCTAACTCTCGCACCTCTGCAAATAACACTATTGATATAATCAAGGATCACATTTGAGACAAATACTTTTAGACACTGAAACAACTGGTTTAGAGCCCTCTCAAGGCCACAATGTTATCGAAATAGGCTGTGTAGAAATGATTAAACGCCGCCTTACCGGTAATAATTATCACCAGTATATAAAACCTGATAGAGAATCGGATGAAGATGCTCTTCGCATACACGGTATCACTAACGAATTTTTGGCAGACAAACCAAAATTCCGTGATATCAGTAGCGATTTTTTAGAGTATATTCGCGGTGCTGAGCTGATTATTCACAATGCCCCGTTCGACATTGGCTTTTTAAATGCAGAGTTGCAGCGCAATGGCTGTCACGAGAAAGTAGAAGATATTTGCAGTATCGTCGACTCACTTAAACTAGCCAGACACAAACACCCGGGACAAAAAAACAACTTAGATGCACTTTGCCGTCGATACGGCATAGATAACGCTCACCGCGAGTTGCACGGAGCGCTGTTAGACTCGGAAATATTGGCTGACGTTTACCTGATGCTTACCGGTGGTCAGACAGATTTAATGCTGGCAGCAGAAGTAGACAGTGCCAGTGCAGACGGTGGGATTGGGGTGAAAAAACTGACCGGTTTTGCCGATAATTTAATCGTAGTAAAACCAACAGAGCTTGAAATGCAAGAGCACCGAGAGTTTATTAAATTGCTCGATAAAAAATCAGCTGGACAGAACCTGTATCAATAGCTGATGCTAAGCCCCGCATGGAAATCATTGATTCAGGGCTAGCAAGTCACGCCATACATAGGGAGCCTCTGAATAAGTCCCGCATCTTGCCTGTACTTCAAGGGCCTTTGTGACTAATTAAGAGATTCTCTAAATTACAGGCTAGATTACAGACTAGATTTATTGCCGATGATATTTATCTAAGTCTGTCATAATAAATAAAAATTTTTCATCGATGGTTTTAGCGGGCGATAAATTCGTAAAGCGACTATTAACGGCTACTTTTTGTCGATAAAAATCCAATAGATTAAAGCTAGCATTTGCATCGCCACTCTTGCTAAGTGCCGCTTCTATCTGTCGATGAGGAAGACTTAATATAGCGTGTTCAATCGCATTGATAGCATCACAGTCGAACAACTCTTTCGACAGCAGTGTCTTTTGCCGTTCAGTAATGGCGCTAACATCATAATCGTTAGCGATGCTGCGGACACTTTTATCAACTTTTTGTGTAGAAGAACTAAAATTTGTGCCGATAAGCGGACCTATTAAAGGTGATGGGAATGCAGATAAATTCTGCATGTTGGTCAATTAACTGCAATCAATATTAACCTAATCTTAATACCTAGTCAAACCATAGCATTACCCATGCCATCTTCTAGAGAGTTACTTCTGAAGGTGTTTTTTAGCTTATCTTGCGAGTTCTGCATAACTATCTTACACTCTGTATTCGCTTTGAAGTCACGGATTCAGGTAGAAGACTTGGCTTGACAGTATTAATCGCTACCGCTAATACGGCAAATGATTTTTGAATCACTGCCGGTTTAGTAAGACGTTAGGCTAGTACTGATACGCACCAGCCTTGGGGAATTTATTTAATAATCGCAGTTATGTCACTGCTTGAGCCAGCTTTATCTTCAATTTGTGCTTCGAAGGAACTCAAACGTTTATAGACAGACAGTAGCTCAACGATAGTCGTCCAAGAGTTAACTAAATACTGGAATGAGTTACTGACTTGATTAAATGCACTCAAAATTTGCTGTAGTACACCAAAGGTAATCGCACCGACGGCAATCGTCGGTATCAATAATATCAAGACAAACATATTATCTGCTTGTAGATATAACATCCGCGCTACATTGAAATACATATAGTGGAAGTACAGCCGAAAATAGTTGCGCCGTACCTGAGAGAACAACTCAACCAAGCTCACAGGATCTGCACGCAGCTCATCATCTTCGCCGTACACTAACTCTTTGCGAAAAGCGGCTTCCACTTTTTGATTTTTAAACTCTAAGCCCGGTAATTTAATGCCCACCAGCGCTAATAAACCAGTACCGAATATTGACCAAAACAGTGCGGCGTAAAACAGTGGATGCGCAATCGCACCGACCACTGGTAATTCAGAGACATATTCTGAGAGTGACCAGAGCACCGGTAGAAAAGCAAACAGGGTCATCACTGAATCGATCAGCGCCACTCCCAAGCCTTCCATAATACGCGCAAACACCATAGTGTCTTCTTGTACCCGCTGCGAAGCCCCCTCTATTTTTCGCAATTGCGCCCACTCTACGGTGTAATAGTCACTCATCGCGTTTCTCCAGCGAAAGATATAATGACTGACCAAAAAACGCGTGGCGACAAAGATGAATATCGCCAAGAATGCAATTTCAGCGAAAATGAGCATCAGATCCAGTAGCTCGCTAGTGGCACTGGCGACCTTCTCATCGGATACCAATTTTTCAACAGCCTCTTTGTCGGTTGATTTTAACAGCGATTGGATCAAATCAAAAAACGGTCTGCGCCAATGGTTGATTGCCACCGATACTTGCACCGAGAAATAGGTGGAAAATATAATTGCCGACGAGCCCAATATGGACCAGTACTGCCAACGATGCTTGGCGACACTAAACCAAAATAGCGCAAATATTGCAGTGCAAAGCGCATAGTAGGCATAAAACAGTAAGAAAGAATCGGTGACGAAATGCCCGAGCCCAATCACCGGTTGCTCATCTGCTATATTTAAACCGACGAGCTCTGCGATTTGCTGATTAAAGCTATACCAGAGGCCTGACGCGCAGCCGGAAAAAATTAATAGCGAGAAAAAAAACCACTTAGGGTGGGGGAAAAAAGATTTGAACATAAGGATATATATCTCAAGTTATTTTTGTAAATGCTGATTAATACTTCAATCAGATAATGGGACTCCCC